>CACXDK010000268.1 GCA_902766345.1 uncultured Spirochaetaceae bacterium
CCCAAAAGCATGAACAGCGGGGTAAATACGTGCAATGATTGCAATGCAATAAATGTTAATGCCCATCTGCAAGTGAAGGCAATCATTCCTATTGCAAGAAGTTCCATGCAGAAGCTCATGACAATGTAACAGACTTTGCTGATTGAAGTAAAGAAAGTCATTGCAGCTTTAGAGGAACTTTGGTCATCAGCAGCACCGGCACCAGCAAGACCACCGAATATAAAGCATGGCAAAAGGAAGCTGTCATTTAAAAGTGAAGAAAATCCAGAATAAGGGAAAAGCTTGAACAGCATTGATTTTAAATCCAAAGCTGGAATTTCATTTATTTTTTCTATTGTCATAGGAATTCTTGGGAGCTTGATTATGAGGGCAGAACCAAGACCTAGCACTACAAGCAATGCGGAAGAAATGATTATTGTAAGAAATATCCAGAATCCTGTTTTGAGCATGAGACGCTGATCACGTAATTTAAAACATGCTGTTGTAATAGAAAAGAACAGAAGCGGTATGAGTGCATAGCGACCGAATCTGATAATAAATTCAACGAAAAAATCAAGTACAGCTTGTGCCTGATTACTTTGAGGTGGAATAATAAGGGCAACTGCTGCTCCTAAAATTGCACCGATTAAATATTTTAGCCAGAGTTTCATAGGTACAAAGTATATCATTGTAAGACTTGTTTGCAAAGTATAAAGAGTGTGATATAATCTACAATATGGCTAAAACGGCACTTATCGCAGGAAAGGAAATGCCAGCCGGAAGCAAATTTGCAGACGGATTTTCTATGGCAGGACGCAATATATCAATTACAGGTCCAGAAATTGAAAAACATGAAGAAGAGGACGATTCCGATAAAATTCAACAGATAAGCGAAGCTTCTGGAATTTCAATCGTTGAATGGAACAAAACATCTCCTATATCATCAAGAACTATTATTCTGGCAACAGAAAGCATGTTTGGAAGAATGGATGAGGCAATTCTGTTTTTTGATGAAGAATGGTATGCATCTCTTGAACAGCGCATGAATACACAGGAATGTATAAGGGGCTGTGATGAACTTATTCTTCCATATCAAAGCCTTGCTCTTGAAGTTATTTCTCGCTTTGAAATGAAAAACTCGGAAATGAAACCTGGAAGTCTTGTATTCTTAATAAAAGAAACTCCAAGCAATGCAGATACATTGCGTTCTCCTGCTGTAAGGAACGGCATAAGTTCAATAGCATCTCCTGTTGTGGCATCTGCCGCCGCAGCTTTTATGACTTTTGCAGAAAATATTGCAGCTTTGTACGGGAATCAGCCTTATATCAATATTTATCTTGTAAGGGGTGATAATTCTATTGATGTTTCTGCAAGCGATGTAGAGTTTGGCAAATGGCTTGGAAATTACATAGACAGTACTGAAGAGTCTGGTGTGCCTATTGATGCAAAAAAGTCTTTAAGCTGGATAAAAGCTGGTTCAAAGATTTCTGCCAGAAAGATTTCATTACCTTTTGGGAAAAAATAATATGATTTTAGATGCTTCATTTGTTAGAGAATGTTTTATAAAGTTTTTTTTGAGTGTTATTGCTGGAATTATCATGGGAGTGGAACGAAAGTCCCGCAATCAGTTTGTAGGAATGAGAACTCTTGTTCTTATAAGTGTCTCTTCTGCTTTATGGGCTGTTATTTCTTATTCATTGACTGAAATTCAGACTTCTAAGGGATTCTATGGCGGAGATCCTACCCGAGTTATTGCTGGTGTTGTAAGTGGCATTGGCTTTTTGGGTGGTGGTGCAATTTTGCATCAGGGCTTAAATGTAAAAGGCCTTACTTCGGCTGCAATAGTTTGGACAACATCTGCAATTGGAACTGCTATAGGTGTCGGTTTGTATATTGAAGCTGCCTTTATTCTTGTTGTTGCTGTATTCCTTCTTGTTGCCCTTGAAAAAGTCGAAGAAAAATTCTTTCCAGCGGCAAAGAGTAAAACTCTTCATATTGTATATGATAATGAGGATGTTGATTTAGAGAAGATAAAACAAGCCATTGAACGCTATGGTTTTATTGTAAAAGACTTGAACATGAGCCGCATTATGGCAAGCAATCAGATTATTTTGCGTTATATAGTAAAATCTCCAAGTAAAGATGACTTTACAGATGTAATTAATGAATTAAAAAAGATTTCAGCTCTGAGTGAATTTTCTGTTACAGATTAAATACAATTGTATGCAATTTAATTTGTAAAAATCTATTGACATAAACATGAATGCACTGTATAAATAAATTGTACACAATTCAATTGTAACAGGAGCAGTTTATGTCAGAACTTTATGATGTTGCCATAATAGG
>CACXDK010000269.1 GCA_902766345.1 uncultured Spirochaetaceae bacterium
CTATTACAAATCCCATTACTGCAAGTGCAGGGCCTGCTACAAGTCCGCCAAGAATTGCAGTTCCTCCTGCAATGCCCAGCCCTCCTGCAGCAAGAGAACCGCCTCCGAAGAATGCCAGCGTTGCATTTGTTGCAGCTGCTCCGCTCAATCCTGCAATGGCTGTTCCTGTAGAAGCTGCTCCAAAAGTTGTTGCTGCTCCCCATGCTCCAAAGGCTGTGAGTGCTCCGCCTAAAGCACCCCCTGCTGTTCCTTGAAGAATAGAGGATGCATATCCTCCAAGTTCCTTAAGCTCTGAAAATGAAGCTTTGTCTATTTTAAACTTGTTAAGTTCGTTGAGCCCTTCAGATTCTGAAAGCTCAACGTTTTTTATTTTTTCAAAGGTCTTTACAAAATTGTTTATGCTTTGATCCAGTACAAAAAGTTTTTTAGAACCTAAATTTTCAAGTGCAACCCCGCTAAGTTTTCTTGCTGCTTCAAGGCTCCTTGTTGCTCTTTTAACTTTTTTTTCTGCTTTTTTATTTATGTCGCTGGCATCCTTCATGTCTATGCCAGCCTTAACGCCTTTGCCCACTCCAAGAGCAGCAGAAGCTATTCCAACGCCTATAAAAAGTAATGGTAATGGCATGTAATCCTCCTATTGTTCAATCAAAACGCGAATGCTTTCTTCCAGAACTGCCTGATTTTTATCCAGTTCTTTTGTTATGGCTTCTGAATCTTCTTGTGGCATATTTTTTTCAGTCTTTAGCCAGTCCTTTTCCTTCTGAATGGAAAGCATTGCACGTGCAGCATCCATCATGTCTTCTGCAACAGAGCTTTCAATTCTTCCGTCTGTAAAGCATTTAATAAGTTCCTTCTCATTCTGGCAACATTCACCGTCTGCAAAAGACATGTTTACCATGAGCCAAAGCAAAGTCTTTAACTCTGAACTGCCAGCATATATGTCTGACTGGTTTGTCTGTTCAAGATATGCTTCAAAGACGCTTTTCATGTCAGATGTTGATACGTTTACGTTCTTTTCTATTTTTTTTATGTCATTGCGTATTTCTGTTTTGTAAGATTCAAGCCCGTATTGCTTTAAGGTTGTGTCAAACTTGATTTCTTCTTCCTTGCTTACCTTTCCGTCTACAGACATTAAAAGGTAAAGCAATGTCATTTCATTTTTGTTCATGTAAATTCTCCCTATAGTCTAAAGGCGCAGTCACTTTCCATAAGAGACTCGAATTCCTTGTAATTTTCAAACTGTGGCTTTCTTCCAAGCTTAATACTCATGGCATTTGCACTTGCAATAAATCCGTCTATGTCATTTTTCCAGATTGCTTTATCTGCATCTTCAAGGGCGGTGTCGAATGTGTTCCGCATATCTTTTAGATATGCTTCGATGAATGCATTCATTTCTTCCCTGTACTGAATTATGAGCTGGATTGCCTGTTCACATTCTTTTTCTATTCTTATTCTTTCTTCTCGGGCAAGCTTTTTCTGTTCAAGGGCAGCACCTAATGCCTTGTAGTAGAAGGAGCCAAGTGCGTAGCCTACCATAGAGCCTATCATGCCTCCTAGTACTGGTATTGGAATTAAAAGCTGTCCTGCTGCAGCAAACATTGTTGCACTTAGGTTTGCAACTCCAGTTTCTCCCATTTGTTCAATACATTCTACACCAGTTATCTTTCCTGTGGCAAACTTTGTCATTGTCATTCCACAGTCAATTATTCCGTTTACTACGGAAGACCCAAAGTTTGTTGTTGAAAGTGCTCTGACTCCTTCATATTTTGAGTTTTGCATGGTACCTTTTATTAGGCTTCCAGAGAATGTTGTAATGTAGCTTGTGGCTGCTGCGGTTCCTGTGTCTTTTGCAACGTCTATTCCTGCCTGTGCAACGTCTTTTTCGCCCTTTATTACGGCAACGCTGTTTTGTATTAGTGAAAGGCTTCCCCCTATGGCTGCCCCATACTTGACTTGTTCCAATCCTGCACGGTGTGCTATTTTTAAGGAATCTTTTGCCGTTGACATTACGGGATTAAGGCGTGCATCCATTGCGTCTTTGTTTGTAACGCCACTGTCTTTTACGCTGTTCTTTATTTTTTCATATTTTTTTATTTTTTCTTTTAAAGTCTTTGCAAGTTGTGCATTACCGTTTTTTTCTGCATAGTCAAGCTGTTTTTGCAATGAACCGATTGTTTTGTCTGCTTCTACCTTAATTTCGTTATAGTAGTCGCTTGGTACTGTTATGGTTGCGTCTGCATCAAAATATTTTTGGAATTTTTCTGAGGCAAGTTTGTGAAGACATTCTTCTGGATTTTTGCCTACGAACTTCATTTGTTCGTGCGATATGGTTATGCCGTTTTTGTCTTTTATTATATGGTCAAACAGCTGGTCGTATTCACCGCTGCCTTTTATGTCTGTGTTGATTACTCTTGTGCCGTCACCTTTTATGATGTGCTCTGCATTTTGCCTTGCGGTATATTTTGCTTCGGCGGCAAAACCAGCCTGTTGCTTAAGGTTTGCATCTGCATAATCAGGGTTGACTTTTGCTTTTGCAATGTCCTTTAAGCCCCTTTTCAGCTGCATTCCGTTTTCGTAGTCAGTGCCAGAGTATGCAACAAGGTGCTCCTTTACGGCAGAACCGTACCTCTGTACTGTTTCTGCAGCCGCCCCTGAAATTGCAGCTCCTTTTAGCTTTTTGGCAGCATCTTCCCTGTCTTTTTTACTCTCCGCCATGAAGTCTCCTAGATAATACAGAGCGGAAAACTAAAAGTTCCCCGCTCTGTTACAGTTCCTTTATAGATAGGATACTGCATAGAATGTAGTTTTGTCTATGCTTGAATTTTTAGGTTTTTATTGATTATTAATTAAACTTCTCGAACCGGAATTGTTCCAAACCTTACGGCATAGTCATAAGATTGTATTTCTTTATTGTATAGTGATATACCAAGAGCTGTTATTCTTCGGTCGTAGTCTTTCACAAGCCCATAATAGTCATCTGTACAGAAGTGTTCTTGAATTA
>CACXDK010000270.1 GCA_902766345.1 uncultured Spirochaetaceae bacterium
ACCAATTTATTTACAATAAGAGGATTTGCATCCAGCTTTTCTTTCATGTTCAGATATTGCTGTGTATGCTTTACCTGTACAGCACCGTTGAAAGTTTCTGCAACCATTTGTGCAACTAAATCTACCATGTGCATGCGTTTTTTCATGCCGTCAAGAGTAAAGTCCCGTAATAAAACCAGTACTGAAGACTGCTCTATTGAACCGTTTATTTCAAGCGGAGCATAAAAACCCATGTAACCATCTGTTGTTTCCGGCATTTCCTGGCGTGGCAAGTTTGCAACAAAAGAAGCCGCCATGCTTACAGCATTTACCATGCCTGGACGTGCTGTACCAGTGTGCATTGATTTACCAGTAAAGGTTACTTCGCTCTTGTATGCGTTAAAACACTCTGTTTCAAGTTCGCCAATATGACCGCCGTCTACAGTGTAGCACATTTTAGAGCGGATTGTTTTAAGGTTTACTTTGTCCATGCCGTGTCCAGTTTCTTCATCTGGAGAAAACAGCACTTCAATGTCTCCATGCTTAAATTCTGGATGCTTTACAAGATATTCTACAGCGGTCATTATTTCTGCCACGCCAGCTTTGTCATCAGCTCCAAGAAGTGTAGAACCGTCACTTGTAATGATTGTATCTTTCTGCTCTCCAGCCAGGGCAAGATATTTATCTGACTCAGGATTAAGAATAATACCGCTTGGCAGGGTAATTGTTTTTCCGTCGTAGTCCTTGTGGACAATCGGCTTTACATCTTTTCCGCTAACTTCATCTACCGTATCAATATGTGCAATAAGACAGAAGGATGGAACTTTTTCGCATCCTGCTGTAGCTTTTAAAAGTCCATAAGTGTAACAGTTTTCATCGGTATGTACATTTTCAAGACCGAGCTGTTTAAGTTCATTGCATACAAGTTCTGCCATTTTCCATTGCTGAGGTGTACTTGGCATTACGCCATTATCGGCTTGTGCCGAGTCACTTTCACTATATGTTTTGACATAACTGATAAAACGATTTAAAAGAATGTCTGAATCTATTCTAGTCATAGCCTATAGCATATCGCATTTTGTATTGCTTGACAACTTGACCTTTCATCTTTAGGATGTTATGGGAGTTTTGTTATGAGAAATTTTTTATTTTTTATTGCTTGTGCATTTTTGTTTTGCACAGTTGCATTTGCAGAAATTTATGTAGAGCCAGTTTCTGCTTCTTCTGAAAATTCAAAGACAGTCTATGAAGAAGGCAGTTTGAATTATGACATAAAAAGCGTTTCTGCAGAAAATGACGGAACAGATTTGAAAATTACAATTTTGTTTAATGGAGTTCCTGTCATTAACAAAAAAGACCGTGTTGTTGTAATGATTGATGATGTTGCAATTGGTGGAAAAGTTCCAACTGAATACGCAGACCGCAACAGTCGTTCCCCTGCAACTTATACAAAAGTAAATTCCAGTGTTGAATTCTATGGTTTTCACACTCCAGACACACAGGCTAAAGCTTCTGCCTGGAAATGTTCTGACACTTGGAAAGCTTTTGGCAATGGTTATTCACTTTCTTCATCTTCAATTACATACACAATTCCGCTTGATTACATTAGTGACGGAAAAAAAAGAGCTGTTGCTACTGACTCATTTAAAATTGTAGTATTCATTTCAGATTACTGGGAAGGCAGGGAAGAGCCTTTGGATAACGGAACTATTCATGTAAAAGATGTTGTGCCTGCAAACGGTGTAGCCTTAGGAAAGAATAGGGCAGATTCCGACACTGTAATTGTAAATCTTTCAAATTGTCTTACACTTCCTGGCATAAAATAAAAACAACGAGGCTTTCATGGCTCTTTCATCTTTAAATTATTTTTACGATAGCAAAAGTATTCTTGTAAAAGACGGTGACGGTAATCGCCGTCTTTTTCCTATTATGGGCGAAATTCATTATTCTCGCTATCCTGACTGCGACTGGAAACGTGAGCTTTTAAAAATGAAAGCTGGCGGTGTTAGCATTGTCAGCTGTTACACAATTTGGATTCACCACGAAGAAATTGAAGATGAATGGGATTTTTCTGGTTGGCGTAATCTTCGCAAGTTTGTGGAGACTGTAAAGGAATGTTCCTTAAAGCTGATGCTGCGTATTGGTCCGTGGGTTCATGCAGAAGTACGCAATGGAGGTTTCCCAGACTGGCTTTTGAAAAAGTGTCCTGAAAACCGCTGTAATAATGAAAATTATTTTTCAGAAGTAAAGAAATTCTATGCAAAAATATATGAGCAGGTGCAAGGCTTTCTGTTAAAAGATGACGGTCCTATTATTGGCATTCAGATAGAAAATGAATTTGGACATTGCGGAGGTCTTTCAGGCGCAGAAGGCGAGTTGCATATGCAACGTTTAACTCAGATTGCAAAAGATGTAGGCTTTGATGTGCCATTGTACACTGCTACTGGCTGGGGAGGGGCTGTTACTGCAGGACTTCTTCCTGTGATGGGTGGCTATTGTGAAGCCCCGTGGGATCCGCGTATTACGGAAATTGAACCTAGCGGAAATTATATTTTTACACAACAGCGAAATGACCATGCGATTGGTAGTGACTTCGGCATGAACGAGGGCATTACTTTTGACCCTGTAAAAGTTCCATACCTTACTGCAGAGCTTGGCGGAGGCTTGCAGGTTACGCAGAAACGCCGCCCTGTTGCTCATGCTCAGGATATTGGAGCAATGAGCCTTGCAAAATTAGGTAGCGGTTGTAATCTTTTGGGGTATTACATGTATCATGGTGGAATGAACCCTGAAGGAAAGCTTACAACTCTTGAAGAAAACAAAGCAAGCGGTTCATTAAATGACATGTCCGTAAAAAATTATGACTTTAGAGCTCCTCTTGGTGAGTACGGACTTGCAAACGGCTCTTATAAAGAAATCAGGCTCCTTTCTTTGTTTTTGCAAGAATATGGCGAGCGTCTGTGTGCAATGGATGCAGATATCCCTTTAGACAATGCAAAAAATCCTGATGATTATGTTTCGCTCCGTTACAGCTGGCGTTATAACAAAGAGCAACTGGCTGACGGTGGCTTTTTGTTTGTAAATAATTATCAGCGTAGACGCGATTTGGCAGAGCATGACAATGTTGTGTTTAAGGTTCCGTCTGCACTGTCAAATGCCTGCGGTGTAAAAGAACTTACTGCTCTTGATATTTACAATAAAGATTATTATCTGCTTCCTGTAAATCTTCCATTGGGAAAGGCTGTTCTAAAATCTTCTGCAGGTATGCCTTTGTGCGTAATTCACAATTCTGACAGAAACGGCAGAAACACCTATGTGTTTACCACTTCCGCTCATCTTGCAGGGCGACCGAAGGGCGATGTTCTTTACAATTCGTCTTTTTTTAGTTCAATACACGAAGCTGGAAATTTGTATGACGGAAAATTATATAATATAGAAGAAAACGGAAGTACTGATGAAATTCTTACTCTTTCGCGAGAGGATGCTCTTAATGCTGTAAAAGTTAATGTGAATGGCTGTGAGCATATCATCATATCCGAAAGTCTTGTATATGAAGATAATAATACAATTTGTGTGGAAGATTGCAGTAAGCCTGTTCTAAAGGTGTTCCCTGAATTTAACAGCATGCCAGAAGGTTTTGTCCTTAAAGATTTGTGCAACGGCTTTTTTATTTATGAATATGCCTTTGACATGCCAAAAACTCCTTCTGTTAAACTTTCCCAAAAAGATGGTAAATATAGTCTTACAGTTTCGTCTTGGGAAGAAAGTCCTTTGGATGAGGTGTTTGTTTCAATTGCATACACTGGAGATGGAATTCGTCTTTATGAAAAAGGAAAATTGCTTGACGATGCCCTTTATGTCGGCAAAGATACCTGCTGGAAGATTGGATTAAAACGCTTTGGTAAAGGCAGACACAAATTTACGCTGGAAGTTGACCCTCTTTATAAAAATTCCCCTGTTTTTATTGAAAACTGGCCCAAGTTTACGGAAGATGATGAAGGCCTTTGTCGCATAGACAGTGTAAAGGCTTTTGGACAGGTTCGTTTTCTGTTGTAAAAGCTGAAATTTTACTTTCGACTTCGAGTAGTGTACTCTATTCATTTCGAGTAGTGTACACTATTCATTTTGTGTAGTGTACACTATCGCTTTTGAATAGTGTACACTATTTTTTTTGTGTAGAGTACATTATCGATTTGCGAAAGTTACTCATACTCTGGTAATCGGTATTCTACGTAATGTACGCGGCCTGCTTTTACGGCGGCTTTTATTTCCCGTTCCCGTTCTGAAAGGCGGCTTTCCCCTGATTTTACTTCTATTAAAAGTACATCTTTTACAGGTTTGCCTTCTGCACAGCCTGGAAAAGCAATAAAATCTACAGGTTTACCAATAAATCTTGCATCCCCTGGATTGCATGGAAAGTCTGGCAGAAAAGGAGCAAGCTGTTCGCCCACCAAGCCGCCAAGAACAGCCCTGCTTCTGCGAACAGCGTCTTCCCTCTCTTTTTTGATTAAAAAGATATCCTTTGTACGCTGTATGATACGGCCGATAATAATACCAATGATAAGGAACACAATAAGAGTTGCACACAAAACTGCAATAAATAAATGAAAATCAGACAAAATATCAGCCAGCATTATGTAATATTACAGTAATTGATGTGTTTAAGAAAGTAGAAAAATAGCGGAGGTATATTTATGTTCCATAAAAAACGTACACTCATTACATTCCTTACAATATATATAGCACTTTCTGGTGCAATTATTTTTGCACAGAATAAACCCGTGCAGGGCAGTACATATCAGTACAACACTAACGGCGGGCCAGTACTTTTTGAATTTAAATACAAAGAAGGTGACAATTCCCGCATTCTTTCAACTGTAAAAGAAGATGTATATGTAAATAGAAGGCTCGACCATCATGCAGTAATCCTGAATAGAATTTCAAACACGATTACAGAAGTAAAGCCAGACGGAAGCGGAACTCATAATTCTACCTTCATGACTACGGAAGATTCCACAGGCTCTTTGACTGGTGCAAAGTTTTCTTGGGGCGAAGAATACAACAGCATTTTTGACCGCAATAAAAAAGGCATTTTTACTATAGAAGATAAATATTTCATGCCTACAGTGCGTGATGTTCCATCATTCCCAGATAAACCTGTAGCTCCTGGCGAAACTTGGATGGCACAGGGGCACGAAGCTCATGATCTTAGACATCAGTTCAACCTGCAAACTCCTTACAAAGTGCCTTTTACTGCAACTTATACATATCTTGGAACGGTCAACCGTGATAAGACAGAAGTTAAGACAATGAGCTATGCAGCTTCAAGTGCCTCAAAAGAAAGCAACAACAAGGCTACTGTAAAGGAAAGCAATATTCTTCATGTCATTAACGTAAAATATAATCTTTACACCGAAACTCCACGTCCAGACATTAATTCTATGTATAGCGACTATCCTGTAATGATGATGGGGTATAGTGATGAACTGATTTTCTGGGATAATGAAAAAGGCGCAATAGACCATTATTCTGAAACCTTCAGGATTATAATGGAAACCTCTTTTGGAAACATTCTCGAATTTAGAGGCAGTGCTCATGCTGAGATTACAGAATTTTCAAGAACCGCTACAGATGAAAATGTTGAAGACATTCAAAACATTGTAGACCAACTGGGGCTTGAAAACGTAACTGTAAAGAAAAGCGACAAAGGTTTGACTTTATCTATTGAAAACATTCAGTTTAAGCCTGAAAGTTCAGAGCTTGTAGACACTGAAAAAGAAAAGATTGATCAGATTGCAAAAATCCTTGAATCATATCCAAATAATGACATTCTGATTTCCGGGCATACTGCGGTTGCGGCAGGTGGGGTAGATCCTCAGATTTTGAGTGAACAGCGTGCTCAGT
>CACXDK010000271.1 GCA_902766345.1 uncultured Spirochaetaceae bacterium
AAGATATACCGAAGAATTCAAAAAACAGATCATAGATTTGCATATGTCTGAAAAACCTGTTGCATAACTTGCGGAAGAATATGGCTTAGTAGAACAAACAATTTACAAATGGAAAAAGATTTATGCTCCATCAATAACAACAGATGCTGGAAAAAAACATATCTTTAAAACAGTATACGGACCTCCAGAAGAAAATGCGTGAATTAGAACTGGAAAATGAAATATTAAAAAAGCTACAGCCATATTCGCCAGAAAACAATAACTCAGATAGTTGCTTTTATAACGTATAAGAAATATCTCTTAGCTCTATAAGTGTAGATTAACTTATTTATGAACAGGAGATAAGCGGATTTTCTACACCGTTGGAACGCTGACAGAAAAGGTTTTGCCTATGGCAAAACCTGAAGAAATGCGTTATAAAAGAATATCAAGAAACATATCCGATTAAGGTTATGTGTAAAGTGCTAAAAATCAACAGAAGTACGTACTACAAAACTATTAATAACGTTGAGTCTGCACGAGCTGTTGAAAACAAAAAGCTCCAAGCAGATATTTTGGCGGTTTATTATACCAGCAAAAGACGTTACGGAGCTCCGAAAATTCATCATGAACTGCTTGATAGAGGCTGGAATATCAGCCTCAAACGAGTTCAAAGACGAATGACTGAAATTGGCATTCATTCAGTGGTAATCAAAAAGTATCGCCCTTGCCCAATTAATAAGACTGTTGTCGAAAAAGATAATCTATTGAATCAGGACTTTACAGCCACTGGAATCAATCAGAAATGGTGCACAGACATAACTTACATTCATACACAAAAAGATGGATGGACATATCTGGCATCAGTAATGGACTTGTACAGCCGAAAAATTATTGGCTGGGCTTATGACACAAGCATGACAGCAGAACTAGCACTCAAGGCTGTGAAAAATGCGTGTTTGAATGTACCTGTTTTAGAAGGAATAGTATTGCAAAGTGATTTAGGAACCCAATATACCAGCCATGTTTTTGAGCAGTATTTAGCAGACAATAAAATTCAGCACTCGTACAGTCGCAAGGGCTGTCCGTATGACAATGCCTGTATAGAATCATTTCATTCGTTGCTCAAAAAGGAAGAAATTCATAGGCATATATATAAAGATTCAAGAGATGCTTATAACAGCATCTTTGAATACATTGAGTCTTGGTATAATCGCCAACGAACTCATAGTAGCTTAGGCTACAAGACACCAGCTGCAGTTCATGCGGAATGTGCAGCGTATAGTCGCACTTTTGGTGTCCACTTTATTGACATAAGTCCAATTTTTATTATATTGCTATAGTTGCACTAACAGAATTTTTGTGATGGAAATGTGAAAGGCTATGGAGAGAATGGGAGTTTAATTCTCAAAAAAATTGGTGGTAAAGTTTTATTAATGTGATAAGGAGTATCGGTATGAAAAGGGTAGTTGTAGTGATACCTGTTTATAAAGATAAAATCTCAGAGGTTGAACAGGTTTCCTTATTGCAATTAAATAAAATACTTGGGGAGTATGATAAAGTATTCGTAACACCAGCCGGCAGTAATTTTCACTACGGAGATTTTTGTGAAAGCTGGCGAAGGGTTGAGTTTGATAGACGATTTTTTCAGGGCACTGTTTCTTATAGTGAGTTGATGTTATCACCAGGTTTTTATGAGCAGTTTGCTGAGTATGAATATATGCTTGTATATCAGTTGGATGCTTTTGTCTTTAGTGATAGATTGTCTGAGTTTTGCGATCTTAGTTATGATTATATAGGCGGAGCATGGCCATTGAATCATAGCTATACAATAGGCAGACCCAAAGCATATGTAGGCAATGGTGGATTATCGTTGCGGAAAATTTATTCTACTATTGCGTTATTAAGGAAGAAGCATGAGATTATTGAACGTTATAATCTGGAAAATTGCTTTATGAAGGTGGAAGATTATTTCTTTTCATTTTGTGGCAGTATTCGTGAGTTGAATTTTTCTGTGCCATCGATGGGCCTTGCCAGAGACTTTTGTCTTGACCTGCCAACTGACTTGCATGCAACTATACGGATTATGAAAAATAGACTGCCTTTTGCACTTCATGGATGGAATAAGACCGGGTGTATAGATTACTGTCGTGAGTACATAAATCAGCATGGGTATAACGTGGCTTCAGAAAATTATCTATATGATTATAGGAAGCTGGTTAAAACATATTTAAGTGTATATTTTACAGATAGGTATATCCGCTATCATCAAGATGTGCTAAAAGTTGTTCTGCACAAAATTATTAAAAGACCTGTTGTTATATGGGGCGGAGGAACTTTTGGTGTAAATTGTTTAAAAATGTTTAGGATGGCAGAGCTTGAGATAGGGTATTGCTTTGACAAAAAGCCAATGCTGGCAGATATGCGAGATTTTCCTGTGATAGAGCCTGATGAAGATGTTATTTTAAGTCATAAATATCAGATTATTATTACACCATTTGCTTATGAGCAGGTAATTGCTGAAGAACTTAGAAAAAAAGGCCAAGTGCCTAAAAATGATTATCTTAGATATAGTGAGATAGCAGAGATACTCATCAAAGAATATATGAA
>CACXDK010000272.1 GCA_902766345.1 uncultured Spirochaetaceae bacterium
CCGATAACTGCTGGTCAGTTAGAACTCATTTTATTGGGAGCACTATAGAACCAAGAACTTTTCGCGTAAGAAAAGATTGCGAATATTTTTGTGTACGTCTGCAACCAAGTGCCGCTTCTTTTATAAAAGAAATAGGTGTCAAAGATTCTATTGGAAAAATTGTTATTCTTGATGAACTTTCTTCCATGAAAGATTTCTGTAGCATAATGGGAAAACAGAAAAATTTTGATTCAAGGATGCACACTTTTTTAGACTACTATGAAAATATTTTACAGACTAAAGAAGATAAATCAAAAAACAATCTTTTCAGACAGATTGCTGACATTATTGTTCAGCACAGAGGCATGATAAAAGTTAGTGAGCTTGAAAAACTTACAGGTTATTCTTCCAGATACATTAACATTATATTTGAAAGGAAATTAGGATTCAGCATTAAGCAGCTTTGGACAAGTGTAAAGTTTCAGTTCTTGCTGAATGATTTAAATCGAGGTGCTTCTGATTCTTTGACAAGGCTTTCATCTGAATATAAGTTTTATGATCAGGCTCATTTTATTCATGAGTTTAAGAACTGTACTGGAAAGACTCCTTCAGAATATGCCAGTGAGGTGTTTAAAGGAAATTATGTACAGAATATAGTGAATATGTAATGTTCCGATTTTTACAAGAACTTTTATTTACAGAATGGTAAAGTACATTATCAAAACAATTTAGAGACAGCAAAGACGCTGAGGTTTTCTAAGTGAAAGCTTCGCGTCTTTTTTTTATGTCTCAAGGAGTGTATGTATGGAATATCCAAAGGTTGATTTCTTGTATTTGAGTGAAGAGGACATGATTGCAGCTGGCGTAAAGGACATGGATGGCTGCATTGAAGCAATGGAAGAAATGTTCAAACTCTTAAAAGCCGGCAATTACCGCATGGGTGGAGCAAATGGAAACTCACACGGATGTATGGTTACATTCCCTGCAACATCTCCATTTCCTGAAATGCCAGTTGATGGTCCTGACCGCCGCTTTATGGCAATGCCTGCATATCTTGGCGGACGCTTCGATATGGCTGGAATGAAATGGTACGGTTCCAATGTTGAAAACCGTGAAAAGGGATTGCCTCGTTCAATCCTCATGCTGACATTGAACGATAAGGATACAGGTGCCCCACTTGCATATATGAGTGCAAACATTCTTTCTGCATATAGAACAGGTGCTGTGCCTGGTGTTGGATTTAAATATTTTGCCCCTGAAGATGCTTCTGTAGCTGGTATTGTAGGACCTGGTGTAATGAGTAAGACGGCTCTTGCTGCAATTATGTCTGCACGTCCAAGTGTAAAGACTGTAAAGGTAAAGGGACGCGGAAAAAAGTCTCTGGATTCTTTCATCTCTGCAGCAAGAACTGATTATCCTTCTGTTGAGTTTGTTGTTGTGGAAAGCATTGAAGAAGCAACACGTGGCAGTGACATTGTTTATGTAAGTACATCCGTTCCTACGGGAAATATTTCAGAATATCCTTACATCAAGGAAGAATGGATTAAGAAGGGAGCAATGATTTGTACAACAGCTTCTTTACGTTTTGATGATGACTTTATCATTAACCGCGCACGTAACGTTGCGGACAACATAAAGCTGTATGAAGCTTGGGAAGAAGAGTACAAGCCAGATGCATACAATACAATCCCTATCCCTGCTGTTCGTGTAGAAGATCTTATTGTAGAAGGTAAGATGAAGAAAGAACAGATTGACGATTTGGGAGATGTCCTTACTGGTAAGATTCCTGTTCACAGAAATAAGGATGAGATTGTAGTTTATTCTGTTGGAGGAATGCCAGTAGAAGATATTGCATGGGGAACAATTGTGTACCGCAATGCACTTGCAAAGGGAATTGGTACAAAGCTGAACCTTTGGAACAAGCCTTACATGGTTGTTTAGTAAAAGCATTACAGGAGAAGTATTATGGAATTTAGTAGAGTAGAAGTTATAACGGGAATTTCAAAGATTACAGCATTGCAAAAGGCTCTTGGTCGGTTTCGCATTTCAGGAATGACTGTATATCAGGTTTTGGGGTGTGGAGTTCAGCACGGAACTCAGGAATTTGAAGTTGAGGAACGCAAAGATATTCAGCTGCTTCCAAAGGAAGTTGTAATGATTGTTCTTCCTACAGCAGAAGTTCCAGATCTTATTGAATTCCTTAAGAAAGAACTTTATACAGGTCATATTGGTGATGGAAAGATTTTCGTAAGCCAGATTACCGATATTGTCCGTGTTCGTACTGGTGAGCAGGGAATGGAAGCTCTTATATCAGGAGAAAAATAATGAAAAGAATAAACTATTCTTCTGGAGCACCGCTTGAACAGAAAATGGGATATTCCAGGGCTGTAAGGATAGGAGACTTTATATTCGTAGGAGGAACTACTTCCGTACAGCCTGATGGCTCTGTGTATGGGGAAGGTGATTCTTATGCACAGGTAAAGTATATCCTTGAAAAACAGATTAAAATGATAGAACAGGCTGGTGGTAAAAAAGAAGATGTGTATAATGTGCAAATGTTCTGGACTCCAGATTTTGATAAGTCTGGCATGAAAGCGTATACGGAACTGTTTCATGATGTAATGCCATTGTGCACTGCTGTTACAGTTTCTTCTCTGAACAGACCGACACAACTTGTAGAAATTGAAATGTCGGCTGCTGTTCAGACTTGAGTTTTACAGAATAAATTTAACGGGAGGTTCTATGTCAACCAAAGAACAGAGACTTGGGTTGGGTAGCGTTATAGCAACTGGTGTTGGCTTGATTGTTGCAACAAGCTGTCTTTTGTCCATTGGACAGGGTGCAAGTGCAATTGGTACAACCTTTGTAATAAGCATGGCTCTTGCCTGTGCATTCAATATTCTTACAGCTCTTTCTATCTGTGAATTGAATGCTCTTATGCCTAACATATCTGGAGGGATGGCACAGTTTACACTTGCAAGCTGTGGACCTGTTCTTACAATAGTTACTAACATGGGAGGGTTCTTGTGCTGTCAGGTAATTTTGGGCAGCTCCGAAGCTTCCATGTTTGGTAATACATTAAGTCAGGTTTTGCCTTCTATTCCTATTTCTGGAGCAACGTATTCAATTGCACTTATTGTACTGCTGTGCATTTTGAACTTGCGTGGTGTAGATATGTTTGCAAAAATCCAAAATTTTGTAGCTTATGGGCTTATTATTTCGCTCATTGTCTTGGGAATTTTGGGTGTTGTAAAGGTAAATCCTTCTGCCGTTGTTGAACAGCCATCTGTTCTTTCTTCGGAAATGGGTGATATATTTTCACTGTTAGGACTTTCTTTCTTCCTTTTTATTGGCGTAGAATTTATAGTTCCTATTGCTCC
>CACXDK010000273.1 GCA_902766345.1 uncultured Spirochaetaceae bacterium
GTAAATAAAGACATCAGTTCGCCATGAGTACGGCAGTCATAAAACTTTAACGGCAGTCTTTCAAGCTCATCAAACAAATCCATGCGGATGCGGTACAGAGTGTTTGTAGACACCTTTACCATGAGCCTTGCATTCAGCCAGGAAGCAAAAGCCCCGCACAAAAAGATAAGAGCCATTGTTCCTATGAGCCTAAGGAACGGAACAAAATCCACAAACGTAAGTTCTTCGCCCCCAGAAGCCCTATTAAACAAAGGAATTATATAATTATTTATGGCAGGCTTTAGCAAAGAATCACAGGCAACCCCTGCTCCAGCACTTACAACTACTGCAACAAAAACTATTACCAAAAGCCCTTTACTCTTACCTATATATTTTAAAAGACGCGCAATTACCTTACGTGCATTTTTAGGTCTTGCGACACCCCTCATTTTTGGTGGCATAACTCACCCCTCCGACTGCTGGGATTCATAAACTTCCCTGTATATGTCATTACTCTTCAAAAGTTCTTTATGTGTACCGCTTCCCACAATTCTTCCGTTATCCATTACAAAAATTATGTCAGCGTCCTTAACGGAATTTATGCGCTGGGCAATGATTATCTTTGTGGTATCGCGAAGGTTTTCCCTAAGAGCCTTGCGTATTCTTGCATCTGTAGCAGTATCTACCGCGCTGGTACTATCATCAAGAATAAGCACCTTCGGCTTTTTCAAAAGTGCGCGGGCAATGCAAAGCCTCTGCTTTTGACCGCCCGAAAGATTTACTCCGCCCTGCCCAAGAACAGTGTCATAACCATCTGGCAGTGCAGACACAAATTCATCCGCATCGGCGGCAATGCAAGCCTGACGAATTTCTTCGTCACTAGCTTCGTCACAACCCCATTTTAAGTTTTCTCGTATAGTACCCGAAAACAGTACGTTGTTCTGCAAAACCATTGCAACACTGTTTCTTAAAGGCACAAGGTCATATTTTCTTACGTCAACACCGCCTACCATGACACAGCCAGAAAGCACGTCATACAAGCGTGGAATAAGCGACACAAGAGTTGTTTTAGAAGAGCCCGTACCGCCTATTATGCCGGCAACCATTCCGCACTCTATGTGAAGGTTAATGTCAGAAAGCACACAATTGTCGCGATCTTTATGATAGCTGAACGATACATTCTTAAAATCAATGCATCCATTCTGAACTTTGTTAAAGGAGCCAGTAACAGAGTTCCCGTCCATTGCTGTAAAGGTGACAGGCTCTGGGTTTCTTATCTCTGGCACTTCATCCAAAATCTCACATACACGAACAATACTTGCACGTGAAATTATTATGTTTATGAACACCATGGAAAGCATCATGAGTGCCATAAGAATTTGAGTAATGTAAGTTATAAAACTTACAAGCTCGCCTGTAAGAAGATGCCCTGCAACAATCAGCCTTCCGCCAAACCACAGGCTTACAATTATGCACGAGTACACAACAATCTGCATGAGAGGAAGATTTAAAATTACAATCTTTTCCGCATTCACCTGAGCCTTTCGCACACTGTCTGCGGCATTCTGAAATTTTTCAGTTTCAAACACCCTTCGTACAAAGCTTTTTACAACCCGAATGCCTATAAGGTTTTCCTGTACAGTAGCATTCAAAAGGTCATACTGTTTGAGCATTATGCCAAAGCGAGGAAATGCAGTGCGGGCAATAAGAGTCAAAAGCAAAGCAAGAACTGGAATGACAACAAAGAATATCATTGAAAGCCGTCGGCTTAAAATGCAAGCCATGACCGTACCGCTCACAAGAATAAAAGGAGCACGTACGCATATACGGATAAGCATCTGATATGTATTTTGAACATTGGTAACATCTGTAGTAAGACGAGTTACAAGGGATGATGTAGAAAAGCGGTCTGCATTACCAAACGAAAACTCCTGCACCCTTGCAAAAAGGTTTCGCCGAAGGTTTCTGGAAAAACCGAATGCTGCCACAGAAGCAAACCTTGCACCAAGAGCACCAAAAGCAAGCGAGACAACAGACATTGCAACCATAATAAGCCCAGTCTTAATGACATACGGCAAATTACCATTGGCAATGCCCACATCAATAATACGTGCCATCATCAGGGGGATAGCAGTCTCCAAAACAACCTCTCCAACCATGGTGATAGGGCTTAAGAATGAATAGACCTTATACTTCTTTTCAAGGCCTTTCAGAAGTTTTCCTATCGTAGACATACATACAGTATATCAGAAATACAAAGAGATTGCATGAAAAAAAACTGTTATATTTATTTATTAGCCTTAGATATACGGGCAATTTTAAAGTCCTGCATTTTTACGCAAACCTTGTTTCGTCCTGTTTCTTTAGCCAGATACAAGTTTTTGTCGGCGTCGGCAACCAGTTCTTCACCCGCATAGCCCTGCTCGCTTATGCCGGCACTAATGTGAACAGGATTGCCCTCTATGATGATTTTTGAATCTACATCCGCATAAATGGCAGTTAGATTTTCCACAGTCTGGTTAAAATCCAAGTATGAATAAATAAGGAACTCTTCGCCACCGCGACGCGACACAATAAAATCCTTAGAACCGTGCTCTTTTAGAATAGTACCTATCTTATAAAGAAGCTCATCGCCTGCTTCGTGACCATAAGTGTCGTTAACCTGCTTAAAAAAGTCTATGTCTATCATTATGGCATAGCACAAAAGCAGACCTTTCTTTCTTACAGCATTTTCCAGACCGAACCTGTTGTAAATGCCTGTAAGACGGTCTTTTTTGGCAATGTCGGCAATAAGGCTGTAGGTACGTTCAAGCTCCTGAAAGTTGTCAAACAGAGTCATTGTAAACAGAGCCGTAACAGTAATGTTAAAGCAGTACACCAAGAAAAATATTACGGAATTCAGTATATTTATCCTGTACGCAACAATAACCGCAATAATTACACCGTTTAGCAAAGGCAGAATTATGTTCTTTTTTTTGCGGATTGTTATGGCATAAAAGCCAGGAATAATAAAATTGTAAAGCAAAGCCTGCGAAGGAACGGCAGAAAAGCACAGAATGATCGGGAACAGTATCATGCCAAACATAATCATTATGAGTTTTATGTAAAAGTCATATTTTTTTAAAACCAGGCAGATTATGATGTACAGGGTTATGTTAATGCATAGCGAAAGCAGTGTAGTCAGCGAAGAGCCACTGCCCCTGCTTGCAAAATAGCCAATAACATTAATTATTGAGCCAAGAATGAGGATTATTGCCGAAATTATTTTCTTAAGTTTAAGTTCTCCAATCATAACGTCCGAAACTATATATAATCATTATTTTACAAGCGACAGTGCAATCCGTCAATTAAAAAAAAAGAACAGTTATTCTTTAAAAATAACTGGAAAAATTATACGCCTTATAGTAGAATATAAGGAATAATAATAATCAGTAATAATAATGAGGAGATTTGTTACAGATGGCAAAGAAAGAACTTGATAGATTTGATACTAATGCAAGGCGAAACATACAGATTGCAACAAAACTCGTAGCACTTATAGCATCATCCATTATTGCAAGCTGTATAATTGTTATGGCTGTTTCAATCGTCATCTTTTACATAGGATTTAAAAAGAATATTGATGAAAGAATCGAAGAAACAGCTTTCGGTGTACAGAACACCATTGAAACCTGGAGTACAGACCTTGTAAACTCTGCAAACCTGATTACTGGAAGTGCCAGACTTGTCAATGCCGTTGCAAGCGGAAACAATGCAAGAGCAAAAGAAATTGCAGACAATTTCTTTGAGCTTTCTGGAACTGACTTTATGGCAGTAACGGATACTTCAGGCATTGTCATTTCGGGAAACGGAATTGCAGCAGGAGCAAACATAAGCAGTTCAAATGCAGTACAGACAGGTCTTAGGGGAAGCTCAACTTATGCAGTTGATGCCATTGCGAACTATACCTATGCAATGTACGCAGTAAGCCCATTAAAAGATGAAAACACAGGCAAAGTCGTAGGAGTAGTAGTTACAGGCTATGAATTCAGCACAGAGACTGATGAAGATTTAGTAATAGTCATCAAGAAAAGCTATGGAGTTGAAAACACAATTTTCAAGGGTGATGTGCGCTATGCCACAACACTCAGAAGCCCAGAAGGAAAACCTCTTACAGGAACAAAACTTAGCAATCCTACAATAGAAAAAACTGTCTTGCAGAACGGAAAAATATACAGGGGTAACAACATTATTGCTGGTGTAAAGTATGACAGCGTATATGCTCCAATCAAATCTGCAGACGGAACCATTACAGGAATGTTCTTTGTTGCAATGAGCAATAAGGTAATCTTTGAGATCGTAAGAGCAACACTTATAACTTCAATACCTTTGACAATAATTGTTTCAATTGTATTTTTCCTTATATGTTTCTTCTTTGTCCGCTGGCTCATGTGGCGTATCAAGAACGTTACAAATCAGCTTACAGAAATGAGTACTGGAGAAGCAGACCTTACAAAACGCTGTAAGCTCTTTATCCGCGATGAAATTGGAGACCTTGTTGTTCAGTTTGATGCCTTCTGCGATAAACTGCAGGGCATTGTAAAGGAAATGAAGGAAACAAAGGAAGAACTTACCGTTACAGGTAAAGACCTTTCTGCTGGAACAACAGATACTTCATCTGCAATTACAGAAATTATTGCAAACATTAACAGCATTCACGAGCAGATTAAGAGCCAGACTTCAAGTGTTTCGCTTACAGCTCAGTCTGTAGGAGAAATTTCACAGAACATCAGAAAGCTCGACAGCCTTATTGACAGTCAGTCTGCTGGCGTAACACAGGCTTCTGCTGCTGTAGAGCAGATGATTGGTAACATTTCTTCTGTAAATACTTCTGTAGATAAGATGGCAAGTTCTTTTGAATCTTTGTCTCAGAATGCCCATACAGGATTTATCAAGCAGCAGGACGTAAACGAGCGTATCAAGCAGATTGAAAACCAGTCAGAAATGCTTGTTGAAGCAAACCAGGCAATTTCAAGCATTGCAGAACAGACAAACCTGCTTGCCATGAACGCCGCAATCGAAGCTGCACACGCTGGCGAAGCTGGTAAGGGATTCAGTGTTGTTGCTGACGAAATCCGTAAGCTTTCTGAAACTTCAAGTGCTCAGTCAAAGACAATCGGTGACCAGCTTAATAAGATTAAAGAATCTATTACAGAAGTTGTTGCTTCTTCAAATGAATCTAGCGAAGCTTTCACTGCTGTTTCCAACAAGATTAAGGACACAGATGAAATTGTTATGCAGATTAAGGCTGCCATGGAAGAACAGAACAGCGGTTCACAGCAGATTAATGCGGCACTTAAGAACATGAACGACAGTTCTATTGAAGTTCAGAATGCTTCAAAGTCTATGTCTGCAAAGAACGACAGGATTATGAAAGAAATCAATTCCCTGCAGGATGCTACCTCAACTATGAACATGAGTATGCAGGAAATGGCTGTTGGTGCAAGAAAGATTAACGAAACTGGAGCCGCACTTGGCGATGTTTCTAAGAAAGTACAGGATTCTATCGGAAAGATTGGAAGCCAGATAGACTTGTTCAAAGTTTAATTTCTTCCATTCCCACCCAGTTGAGTTGGTAAAAGGCATAAGAAAAGCCCCTTGAGCATTAAGCTTAAGGGGCTTTTTTGTTGACCAGTGCGCAAACTCAGCTTGGCCAGTGGGGAAACTCACTCTGGCCAGTGGCCACAATCATTACGCCCAGTGGCCGTAATCATCATGAGCACTGGCCATAATCATTACGGCCACTGGTCATGATTACTATTTCTTTAATGTAATGCTTTCGCTCCAATATTCCTGATTATACAAATCTGTAAATCGGTAGGTAATTACGACATTTCCGCTGCCAACATCAACATTACTAATTTCCATTTTATCCGAAACAGTCATAGGCTCGCCAAGATAGTAACTGTCCTTGTAATCACCGTCATAAGAATAATAGTCGCAAAGGAATTCAAGCTCGTCGCCTTTTTTAAGGGAAGTCATGTTCTTTGCAACAACAGAAGGAACTGTTGAAGTGTCAGCATCTTTATAATCATACTGAGCACCAGCTATGTAACCATACGGATTTGCATTATCAAAAACAAGCCACAAGTTTACCCTGTCGCCGTTAAGCAAAGCAGGAACTCTACCAGTAATTGTGTATTGCTCACCCTGCTCTACTGTGTCCACATGATAATAGGCAACAGGCTGTCCGTTAATGGCAATCCAGGTGCGGTCAGTACCAGCAATCAAATCGCCAATGTCTGTAAAGTCATAGACATTATCAAGACCAAGATCAATAAAGCCTTCGCCATCATCATAGAACATATTCAAATCAAGGGTATGAACTTTATTCCACTGGTCTTCTGAAAGATGAATAACTTTTTTGCCGTCAACCTTTGTCCAAACAAGGTTTCCTGCATTAAAGTGGTTCATGGCAATATACTCTGCACTTTCATCAACAGACATTTCGCGGTTAGTCAAGAAGTCTGAGTTTCTGCCAGTAAGCCCCTGAATAATAGTGCTGCCGCTTCCACTCAAGAATGCACCTAAAAGACCTTCTATTACATCCGCACTGCCAGAAGCACCAGACGATGGTGAGTCAAGTACGGTTCCAAGCAGAGTGCCAAGCAAAGAACCTGCAGAACCAGATGAACCGCCAGCAGCCACCTGACCGCTAACTTCAAGACCTGCAAATTCGCGGATACATTTTGCGTACTCATCATCCATGCCGATTGCTTCATAAGTAGCACAAGCTTTGTCTACATAAGCAGTTTTCTGATAAGGGAAGTAAATTGAAACTCCATAAGCATTCGTCATGTTTGAAGAAGTCTTATTATATTTTACAGCACCTTTCAAAGCTTTACTCAAAGCCTTACCTTCGCTATTGCCCATTTTAAGACACAAATCTACAAGGTCAATCTGGTCAATTTTTGAAGAGGAAGCAAATTCTCTTGTGTTACAACGTGCATCTGATACTGTCTGGAATTCCTTATTTGAAATGAGGGAACTTATAGACTTTGAAAAAGATGCCAAAGGCTTTGGAACTGTGTGTGCAAATTCTGCAAGGTCAATGATTGAAAGGGTTGTTTTCTGACCAGCACATCTTCTTGCACACTGGGTTACAAAGTCATCAATAATGTTCTTACCAGTTTCAACAGTTGGCTGAGAGGTATTAGAACCAAGACTGTTAAGCCAGTTTGTATAGTACCAGCCAATGCCAGGTTCTGTTTCCTCAGAGGCAATCATATAGTCCGCATAATCATTGAGCATGAGGGCGGTTTCTGCTGTTGCCATAAGACATGCATCAAAACCGATAAAGTCAAACTTAACACCGCCATCTTTGAGGGCTGTGTTAATGCCAGCAAGGCTCATGGAACCTTTTTTTGCAAATTTTTCATCGTATCCGTAGCCGCTTATAGAACCTCCGCCGTGATCCCAAAGAATTAAATCATAGCGGTTTGCCGGGAATTTCTTAACGCACCACTTTATAAACGAAGAAAGTGTTGCTGGGTCTGTCATTACTTTTGCACCGTCATTATCTACCAAGCGTTTAATTTTTCCGCCTGCTACCTGATAAATCTGGTTTGTTGTGTTGCTGATGCCATTAGTCTGCCAGCGGTTACATCCGCCTGTATATACCAAAAGGTTTACATTATCGCCAAACTGAGCTGCTGCCATTTCTGACAAATCGGCGGTAGCCATGCCGTTCTTAGATTCAAGGTCTGTTCCGCACATGTAGACCATCAATGTAATGGTGTCATTTCCGTTTCCTGCAATTGATGTATATTTTGAGCGGGAGCCAGAAGCTACTGATGTGTCAACGGAAGAGGTTGAAGTTGCCACAGGTGAATTGGCAGAAGTGTTTACCGATGAGGTCTGAGCAGTCTGAGAATGCTGTTGTGATTGCTGTGACTGAGATGACTGAGAGGCTTCACTACCGGAATTGCCGCCGCCAAAGAGCATTTTAAAAAGAAAGACTATTATTATAAGTAAAAGTCCGCCGCCACCAGCTGCACGTTTTCCGCCACCGCCAGAACCGCCGTTTTTACCTGAATAACCATTTGAAGAACCTACAGGACCTGTTCCAAGTCCGTCTCCTCTTTTATGAACGCCTGTACTGTTATCTGTAACATGCTTTTCACGTCCGCGAGGTCTTTTCTGATCCATGAAAAACTCCTTTATCTTAAATTATCGCAAATTCATTTTACAGCATTCCCCGAGAAAAAACAATAAAGATAACATAAAGGTTGTTTAATATGGATTTTTACAGTACTCAGTGGTATATTTTATTGTAGGGAGATTTGTACATGCAGGACTTACGTTTAGATAATTCAATTTTTCTCATGTATATTGCTTCTGAAGAATATAAAAAAGCGCATAACCTTTCTTCAGAAGAATTTCTTGATTTAAACAAGAAATATAAAATATTAAATTACATCGCCTCTTGTCCAGATATATTTGATGCCATGAATGAGCAGGAAATGGTAAAGGAGATTGATTATTATGTTTCTCCCGAATAATGTATGACTATATTACTGAATAAAAGAGGAGCCGAAAGGCTCCGCAGGTAATCAGAAAAAATTATAATAATTTTCGAATATAATCGAAAAATATTATAATTTTTGTTGATTTTACATAAAAAGTCGTCTATTATTCTATATATGAGCGATATAAAACGCGATTTACAGAATATTCTCAGCTCAAAAATAGGCAAGGGAAAAGTCATTATTCTCATTGGTCCTCGGCAGGTTGGAAAAACAACTCTCCTGAAGGCAATGCTTTCAGGAGAGTTTTCATCAAATACAGTACAATATTGGAATTGTGA
>CACXDK010000274.1 GCA_902766345.1 uncultured Spirochaetaceae bacterium
CACGTTCTAAATCAAACTAATGTCATATCTCGAAATCGCCAACATAAGGCTCATTCGAGCTATAACATAAGTTTAATTATGAATGTGCCAAGATACTGTTGTCTTGAAATATGTACATAAGTTGGCTATAATATCAACGTATGTCTTAAAAGAAAGGGAAGAGTAACAGAGGTAAAATACTTTGAGCAGCAGACGAAGAAGAAAAAGCAAAAAGCAGAAAATGAGACGTGTACAGGCATATTTTGCCAGATTTATTTTTCTAGCAATTGTTGTCGTAGCAGCGTGCCTTATCTTTCTGGGTGGCAAAAAAGTTTTCACTGGGATAGGATCTTTGCTTGAAAAAGGATCTTCGAGCATTTCGGGAAATTCAATTCAGATTTCATCTGGAGGAGTTATTAAGGAAACTACGGTTGAAGATTTCGATACCAATGTTTATGATGAAAATGATTTAAATAAACTTGTTGAAGAAGAGATTTCATCATATAATGAAAAAACCGGTAATGACAGCGCCGTTAAGCTTTCAAAGCTCAGCATAAAAGGCGGCAAGGCAACACTGGTTATGGAATACGCTTCAGCCGAGGATTACACAGCTTTTAATGAGATTACATTGGAGGTTAAAGACACAACTGAGGGAATACCTGCAGATGTGACATCAGTTGAGGACAAGAAGCTTGTAAGGGCTTCAGAAGCAGGAACTATAAGTGGTACTGCAGTTGTACTTAATGCTGATATAAATGTGATTGCACCAAAAAAGATCAGATTTTGCAGTTCAAATGTAGAAATGATCGATTCTAAAACAGCTAAAGTGACAGCCGGCGAGACCGACGCAGTCATTATATATTAAAGAGTTTAAGGAGAAACAGACATGGAAAAAACGATGGACAAAATTGTCGCATTGGCAAAAGGACGCGGTTTTATTTATCCGGGTTCTGAAATTTACGGAGGTCTTGCTAACACTTGGGACTACGGCAATCTCGGCTTAGAACTTAAGAACAATGTAAAAAAAGCCTGGTGGCAGAGATTTGTTACAGGCAGCAAATATAATGTTGGTGTAGACTGTGCAATTCTTATGAATACACAGACTTACGTTGCATCAGGTCACATTAAGAGCTTCTCAGATCCGCTTGTTGACTGTAAGGAGTGTCATGAGCGTTTCAGAGCTGATAAGATCATTGAGGACTGGGCAGGCGAGAATGATTTTGCTCTTGATTCTTCAGTTGACGGTTGGACAAATGAGAGAATGATGGACTTCATTAAGGAGCATGAAATTGCATGTCCTACATGTGGAAAACACAATTTCACAGACATCCGTCAGTTCAACCTTATGTTTAAGACATTCCAGGGTGTTACAGAAGATGCAAAGAATACAGTTTATCTTCGTCCTGAGACTGCACAGGGTATTTTTGTAAACTTCAAAAACGTGCAGAGAACATCAAGAAAGAAAGTTCCTTTCGGAATTGGTCAGATCGGTAAGTCATTCAGAAACGAGATCACACCGGGTAACTTCACATTCCGTACACGTGAATTCGAGCAGATGGAGCTTGAGTTCTTCTGCAAACCTGGTACTGATATTGAGTGGTTTAACTATTGGAAGAATTATTGCCATCAGTTCCTTCTTGACTTCGGTCTTAAGGCAGAGAATATCCGCACACGTGATCATGATAAAGAAGAGCTTGCATTCTACTCAAATGCAACAACAGACTTTGAGTATCTTTTCCCATTTGGCTGGGGCGAGCTTTGGGGTGTTGCAGATCGTACAGACTATGATCTTACTCAGCATCAGAATACATCAGGTCAGGATATGACATACTTTGATGACACAACTAATGAGAAGTATATTCCATATGTTATCGAGCCATCACTTGGTGCTGACCGTGTTGTTCTTGCATTCCTTTGTGATGCATATGACGAGGAAGAGCTTGAAGGCGGCGATGTTAGAACAGTTATGCACTTCCATCCAGCTCTTGCACCTGTAAAGATTGGTATCCTTCCACTTTCTAAGAAACTTAATGAAGGTGCAGAAAAAGTCTTTGATATGCTCATTAAGCACTACAATTGTGAGTTTGATGACCGTGGCAACATTGGTAAGAGATACAGAAGACAGGATGAAATCGGTACTCCTTACTGCATTACTTATGACTTTGATTCAGAAACAGATAATGCTGTTACAATCAGAGACAGAGATACAATGCAGCAGGAAAGAGTTCCTATCGATCAGCTTGAAAACTACTTTGCAGGAAAGTTTGATTTCTAATTTTTATTGAAATTGAGTTGAAGCGTTTTATCGCTTTAGTCTTTCAGATTATACAAACTAATCGCAGAAAGGTATGTAAGATTCAAAATGAAGAAATATAGTGTAAATGAACTTCGTGAGATGTTTCTTTCATTCTTTGAAGAAAAGGGATGTCTCCGTTTGAACAGCTTTTCGCTTGTTCCACATAATGATAATTCATTGCTCATCATCAATTCAGGAATGGCACCTATGAAACCTTGGTTCACAGGTGCAGAGATTCCGCCAAGAAGAAGAGTTACAACATGTCAGAAGTGTATCAGAACAGGTGATCTTGAGAATGTAGGTAAGA
>CACXDK010000275.1 GCA_902766345.1 uncultured Spirochaetaceae bacterium
CGATGATATGGAAACAAAGCTTGAAATTATTGAATATGATAAAGATATGGAAAAATTAAAACAGTTTCATGCTGAGATACTAAAGGATCTTAAATTAAAAAACAATAGAAATCAAATACAGCTTGTCCCTAAGATGATAGAGGAATATCGTTTTAACGCAAATAAAATCAGTAAGAAAAAAATGAATTTTGAAAAGAAATCGGTGGCATATCCTCGTATGATAGTAGATTACTCAACAGAGGAGATTTTTTTAGACAAACAAAAGATGGATTTGTCTCCAACTGATGATGCTGTAAAAAATGACATTAAAGAGATGCTTGCAGTTTTTTCAAACTTTGATAATTTTATTGGACAAGTTAATAAAGCAAGGGAAAATTTTTTTAAACTAATGGTTGCGTTATTTTCCTCACCGTTTAATGCAAAGCTTCGCTGTGTTGCGTTTTTAAAAGATAAAGCAAGTCAGGGCCTGCCATTGTATATCTTGTTAAACTCCCCTAGAGCAAATTGCGGTAAAACCTTTATGGTTAGGTATTTCCTGAAAATGATGACGGGTAAAAAGCAGCTTGGTTATAAATTTGAAAAAATAAAATCAAAAGAGTTGGAAGCTTTTTTGAAAAGTGATGAAGTACAGCATAAGGGTATTCCGATTTTTATTGATGAGGTAACTTCTGCTTTTAAAATATCGTTTTCGGGGATGATTAGAACAGTAGATTCTTGTGAAGAGGAATTTCGGGAATGTCAGCCGTTGACGATATTTGCTTCCAATGATGTACCTAAACCTGATGAACCTTTGCGAAAAAGAATGGTATTTATGAATTTTGATATTGGACTGCCAAGTGATGTAATGCCGCGCGAAATGGATACAATAGGCAGACAGTTAGTTAATCGGGTAAATACTGCGTTTTATCGCAAATATTTATCCTATATGCTTCCATATGTAACGGGTGAATTACGTAAAATGACTACAGGCGAAGGACTTACAGATGAATACTCTCCGGAGCTTATGAAAAAATCGTCCGAAATTATTATTGAAATAATAAAAGAATATGGGTTTGAGATTCCTGAGTATATGAAAATTTTATCCTGGGATACTGATTATGCAGCAAATTCCCAATCAATTTATGAAGATGAATTAAACAAAATAATTGAACTATACAAGACGGATAGAAAGCTGTTTAATATCGATGAAAGATATGTTACTATTTGCTTGAACGATGATGGAACAGGCTCTAAAATGATATCAAACTGGGTAAACCTTCTCCCTGGTGAAATTCAAGCAGAAAAACTTCCTAATTTTAAAATTCGCATGAATCGTAAAGCATTGGAAAAGCATCTTGATTATCATTTTGAAACAGGCCTCCGCGCGAAATTAAAAGACTGGTTTTCATAATTGAAAGGTTGATTATATCAATGAAAAAAATTGATAATATTTACATATATGCAAAACAGAAAGACAACATAGAAGAACTGAAATATGTCCTCCTAAATATTGATGCATTTCATAGGTGCGATAATGTTTATATTAGTCAAGAACCGAGACGAAGCTTTACTGAGCTTGAAAAAATAAAGGAAGTAATCAAAGAGAATGATGTTTGTATTATAACAAACCCTGCATCGTTAGGACTAAATGAAGCTGAAATTGTCAAGCAAATTGAGTGGTTTATTCAAAAGCCGAGGATATTGTTGATATACGATTTTTCGGCTACATACTCATGGGGTATTTACCAGCCTATGAATCAAGCTATTCTTCAAACAATACAGCAATCGGTATTAATTCAGTCAGGAAAGCATATTGTAAAAATGCCGGAAAACAGAAAATCGAATGCAGGGCGAAGTCGTGTAGACTTTCCTGAAAATTGGGAAGAACTCTATGACGAATGGGAAAGGAAAATAATAACGTCTAAGGAATTCTTGGAGAAATCAGGGTTAAAAAGAGCTACTTTTTATAATATGATAACGGAATATAGAGAAATTAAAGAAGAAAAAAACAAGTTTTATAATTCATACAAAACACTATAAGGTGGTTTGCTGGGGAATGTTTATAGTCATTCTAAGAAATAAAACCTTTCTTTATATTCCCGTATACTGGTGGCTAAGAACAAATAAAGGTTAAAATAACGCAGATATGTCCGCTACTGGGACCACCAGCTGAGAGCATTAAGCATTTTGTATGTTTATTTTACACAGAAAAAATGGCTATCATGTTTCGATTACGTCTGAATGGGATGAATTTTAATGTATTTTCGTCAGACGATGAATCGGTCGTTACGGAGTAGCATGGTCTACGCCGAACGGCAGATGACAAAAGCTAAAGACAACGGAAGAAATTGGGCAC
>CACXDK010000276.1 GCA_902766345.1 uncultured Spirochaetaceae bacterium
GAGCCATCTTCATTTTTTACCCATTGCCCTGTAGGGTCTATATATTTGACAGGATTATTAGAGCAGTAGTTATACAAATGGCAGTTTGTCGTGTTAAACACTCCTCCCAGGCCAGGCAGGTTTGAATTGTCAGCTCCTGCCGTCGGTAAATATTCACCTAAAGCAGGATCAGTACTTGTCCATAGTGAGAATTTTGCATCCAGGTAGCGAGCCCCAAAGTAATACAGCCCAGTCTCATCATCCAGTTCTTTTCCTGTAAATTTATACGGTAAATAGTCATAGGTATTTTCAGTTTTTTCAACCCATGTCTCACCATAAGGAGTATATTCTATCCTCTGGTACTCCATACCCTGCCAGTCAGTAATAAGCTGAGCACTTCCAAGATGATCCGAGTGATAGTAATAAGTTTTGTGTAACTCCTCACTATAACTATCATGACCTGTTTCGCTATTTATTTTAGTTACAAGTCTTGATTCTCCAAGGTATATATTCTTGATATTCTGAGGTGTAAAGGCTGACTCTCCTCTCCATGGTTGGAGCTGTCATAGCCATAACTTTGACTGAGTTGAGAGTGAACGATTTTCGTACGTACTGACATGATGTACAGTTTTCATGTACATCATGTCAGTACCCCGATGCCCATCATTCATCGGGTACTGTTATTTTTTTATGTCAAAAAACCTTTTCTGCTTCCTTTGATGGAGGAAACTCCGTATAAACTCGTACTTGATATTATACTGTATATTTCTTGAACTGGAAAATGGGTTTTTAAATTATTTTTTCGCTGTTATTCAGTCCACAAAACGTTTCGTATTACTCCACGTTTCATTTCCATACACTCCACGAAACGTTTCATATTACTCCACAGTTCGTGGGCATACATTCCATGAAACATTTCGTATCACTCCACAGTTCGTTTCAATACACGCCACGAAATGTTTCATGATACAACAGAATTTACAAAAAAAATGTAAATATGCTAAAAATTATTCAAAACTTATCCATATAATGAGCAATTTTCTTTTCTCTGTTTATGTGATATACTAAGACTATGAATAAGGATTCTTTTGAATTCGTAATCTATATTCTCCATGCATGTTCACAAAAATGGAATGAATTACCATCTACAGTTTATAAAATATGATTGTATATCACGGTTCTCTTGAAATTGTAAAAAATCCCGATATCCAGCACTCTTTTCGTCCACTTGATTTTGGCAAAGGCTTTTATGTCACAACAGTCATCTTGCTGACAAAATTGCTACAGGCTCATACGGGATGCAGTATTTAGATTATAAAGTTCTGGCACAGCTAATTCTGCAAACAATACGACCTTCTGCTACAGAATGAAACAGGATACACTGTATTTAGTGTTTTCGCTAATACAGTAACAGTTGCCGTAGAATCTTTTGTAAAGTCTTAAAATATGACTTTTTTTTTATTAAAGTATATGTTATAATTTTTTGTATGAATGCTAAGGATTTTTACAGCCTTATAAAATATGTACCAAAGGCAGAACTCCATATTCATGAAGAGGCAGCAATCAGCAGAGGTACAATAAAAAAGCTCTATAAAAAATATAAAGGCTCTGTCATGCCTGATACAGAATTAAATAAGTTATTTGATTATAATGATTTACCAGGTTTTCTAGATTCTTTTATTGCTATTCAGAATATGTTTGAGAATGCAGAAGATTTAAAATACACTTTTTCTGACCTTGCAAGCTATCTTAAAAAAAATAATATTACATACTGTGAAACTTTTTTCAGCCCTACTTCACATCTAAAAAAAGGATTTTCATTTAAAGAACTGTCAAAACTACTTACTGACGGTGTAGAAATGATACAAAAGAAGACCGGCATTACAGTACGTATCATTGTTGATGTAAGCCGTTCTTTTGGTCTTGAAAATGCACAGCGTAACCTTGATTACGTTCTTGAAGATAAAAATCCCTATATTATAGGTATAGGTCTTGGCGGAGATGAAGAAAAAGGTCCTGCAAAAGATTTTGAGAGTGTTTTTTTAAGGGCAGAACAGGCAGGATTACACCGTGTAACGCATGCCGGCGAGACATGTCTAAGTTTTTCCATAAAAGATTCCATAAATATCCTCCATGCGGAGCGAATTGGGCATGCTCTTTCAGCAGGATATGATGAAGAATGCATAAAAGAACTGAAGGATAAACATATTCCGGCAGAATTATGTCCTACCAGTAATACCTTTATAAAGAAATATATAACAAAAATTGAGCAACATCCAGCAAAAAAGCTTTATGACGCAGGTGTTCACGTCATGATTAATACGGATGACCCTACATTTTTTAAGGTCTCGCTCATAGATGAATACTGGAGAGTCTACAAAGGACTCAAATTTTCGCTAGATGAAATAAAGCAGATAATAAAAAATGGATTTACAGCAGCATTTATTTCAGAGGAACAGAAAGCAGAATATTGCCGTCAGGTCGATTCTGCCTGGGATGAATGGTTTAAAGAACATCCAGACTGCAAAATCTAAAAATCTTGACATGAAATAAAACACCTCATGTCAAGAAATCTAAATCATACTATTTAAGACAATTTCTTTACAGTAAACGGAATCTTTACAGAATTTCCCATCCAGTCCGTTACAGTTAACGTTCCTTTGCCCTCTTTACCTGTTGATTTTACATAAGTTCCTGCAAAACCGCCTTTTAGCGAAACTGCAGAAGGTCCTATCAGTTCAATATCGCCTTCACAACTCAAAAGTACAGCTTCCTGACAATACGGCTGAACATTTCCATTCTGGTCAACAACAGAAAGCCTTACGGATGCAACATCATAAGAATTATCTTCTACAAGTGTATCCCGCATAACAAGAGCCTTTACGCTTACTTCTTCAGAAGGAATCCTTACAAGAGTTTTTACAACCTTTCCATCCCTTATTGCTTCAAATTTATGCTGAATTATCGCTCCGCCCCATCCAGCTACATATTTACCGAATAAAGCTCTAAGTTTAGCTTCATCAAGTTTGTATGATGAATTTATTTTCGAAGCAAGAGCTTTTTCTTTTGGTGAAAGACGTTCAAAGTTTCCTGCATATTTTCTTAAAATCATTAGGAATTCTTTTACATCTTTAGCAGTATCTTTATTAAGACAATCTTCATCTACAAGACGGTTTCCAATAAAATCATCAACAAGAATAGGACCATGAGCAAGCTTCTTAAATGGAGAATCCTCTTTAGAATATTCCTTTATAAAAACTCCATTTTCATAGAATTTTACGCTATCAGCATTAGTGTAAATCCATATATCGCCAATAGCACCAGCAGGATATTCACCAATATCTAAACTGGAATTTACAAAAAGGACATCTCCCGTCACAGATGGCTTTTCCTGGCTCTGATATACATAAGCTGCAATCTTAGGGTTACGGAACATATCCATTACACCATGATAGCAAATCTTGTCACCGCTACCAAAATCCCTATGTGTATTATAATCAAAGGCACACCAACCGCTTGTACCTGCAAGATTGTCCATACCAGCAGAAGCATCAAGCACAGTAGCATGACGAACAGCATGTTCAGTACGGTGAATTTCATCATCAAAAGTCTTTGTAGGATACATGTGACCATTGTACTCAGTAACCATATATCCCTTATCCGTATCTGTAACATCCTTTTTCTGAGCCAAGCCCTCGTTTGTTCCAAAATGGACAAAATCGTTATATGTATATACATCTTCAAACAGATGTGAATGTTTTATGCAACGTACTCCGCCAGTAGGTCTTGTAGAATCAAGCTCTCGGCAAGCCTTATTCGTGCGTTCATAGAATTCATCATCATCCATGCTTTCATTGATGCGAACGCCCCACAGGAATATTGAAGGATGATTACGGTACTGCTTAACCATGTCGCGCACATTCTGTACAGCAATGTCTTTCCATTCTGCACCGCCAATATGCTGCCATCCAGGAATTTCAGTAAATACCAGAAGACCAATTTCATCACAGCGGTCAATAAAATAATGGCTCTGAGGATAATGCGATGTACGAACTTCATTAAGTCCAAGCTCAAACTTAAGGATGTCGGCATCTTCCCTCTGCATGTTTTTAGGCATTGCATATCCTACATACGGATAGCTTTGATGACGGTTAAGCCCGCGAATCTTTATTTTCTTACCATTCAAATAAAATCCTGTACTGTCAAAACGGATATCCCTAAATCCAAAACGTACAGTTTTGGTATCAACAACAGTTCCAGCATTATCAATAAGCTCTGTAACAAGATTATACAATGCAGGATTATCAAGATCCCATGCTACGACAGGCTGAGCACCTGCTTCAGTCAAGACTTTTGAAGAAGATACTCCTGTAACAATTTCTGCACAAACAGTATCATTATTTCCAGCACTTACAACTTTCTGATGAATTGAATAACCAGAATTGCAGTCACCTGAAAGAGAGATTTCTGTTTCAAAGTGATTTTTATTAGTCTTTACAAATACATCTTCAATGTAGACAGGATTTTTTACTTCAAGATAAACATCACGGTAAATTCCACCATAAGTCATGTAATCTATTACAAAACCAAACGGAGGCTGATTAACACTTTCACGGCTGTCAAGCTTTACTGCAAGTACATTTTTTTGCGAACAAGGAGCAAGGTGTTCTGTTAAATCAACAGTAAACGCCGTGTATCCGCACGGATGAATACAAACTGACTTTCCGTTTATAAAAACCTCACTCTGATGGGCAGCACCTTCAAAAGTAACAAGAACTTTCTTTCCGCTCCATGACGGCTCTGTAACGAATTCTTTTCTGTACAGGCTGAGTTTTTCGTAGCGAGAAACAGAAAAATTATTAAAAGGAGTTACAGCAACAGTATGTGGCAGACGGATTTTTTCCAAAGAACCTGTATAGGAAGGTTCAATCATCTCTTTTGAAAATTCAGAGGCATAAAGCCATCCATCATTAAAATAAAGCTTGTTTTCCATAATTTTAAGTGTAAGTCAGTTTTTTTCAGAAAACAAGTTATTTTTGTACCGCAAAAATCAATGC
>CACXDK010000277.1 GCA_902766345.1 uncultured Spirochaetaceae bacterium
AATAAAAATATGAGTGAAAATCTTCCAGATGCAGAGGAATTGTCAGAAAGAATAGACAGTTTTTATGACTACTACTTTCTTATTGGGGCAAAAAATGACAGGGAAGCTTTTTATGCCTTAACGGAAGAAGAATTAAAGAAATATCCCCTATGCCAATACGGTGTATTCCTTAATCTTGTTATGGACGGCGAGCTAGACAAAGCTTGGGACCTGATAAATTCTCTTGAAGACGACAGCTACATGAAATATGCAATGACTCTTGTTCATCCAAAAACAACGTTTCCGCAGTTTATTAGCCTAGTAGAAAAAGTCAAAGAAAAAAAGATGTTCGTTCCTATCGTGCTCACTGGCGGTCGCCCTAGCCTGCTGAACGGAGTTGCAGACTTTTCTCGTATTGGACCATTTTTAGAGAAAAAGAAAGACCGTATTATAGCAGATATGCGCTGCATATACGAACCTATAACGGTCGAATCTATCTATAAACTGTGTCTTGCAGAATATTATTATTACCACAACATGCTCATAGATGCCGAAATTCTTGTGAGCAGGACAATACACAAGTTTAACAAGGCAAGCGAAAAACGCCTTTTGTTCGCAGCCCTTTATCTTCAATCAAAAATCCTTATTGCAAGCGGAAAACCTGTTGATGCAAAAAGCTTTATAAAGAATATCCGCAATTATGTAAAACAAGAAGGAGAAGTAGAATTTTCATTTAATATTGATGCCGTAGAATGTATGTTTGCATTCTTTGACAACGAGCCTAACACCATGTCCAAATGGTTAAAGAAAAAAGCTCCAGATGAATACGCAGACTTTAACATGCTCGACTTGTTCCGCTACATGATTAAGATACGCTGTTACATTGTCTATAAGCAGTACACTGCAGCAATTGCCCTTGCAGAACGACTTAGACCTCTTCTTATAGAAGGCAACAGGTTCATGGATCTGTGCGAGCTGGATGTTCTTTTGGCAATTAATTTTTTCAGGAGTAACGAAAAGGCTTCTGCATTTGAAGCTTTGGAACGTGCCTTAAAATTCGCAAAGCGGTACGGATATTACAGGCTCATAGCTGACGAAGGAGATGCCATTCTTCCTGTTCTTCTTGCTTACATAAACGAAAAAGGCTTAACGCTGTTTGCAAGGCAGATTACAGAAATTACAAGAAGCATGGCTTTAAGTCAACCCTGGTATCTTAGAAGTCAGCTTGCAGAAGATTCTAAGTTTACCCGTTGGGAAAAAAACGTACTGGTCATGCTGGATCAGGGAAGGTCTATAGATCAAATGTCACAAAGCCTTTTTTTAACAAAAAGCGCAATCAAGTTCCACTTAAAAAGGATTTATAGAAAGCTTGATGTAAAACTTGCTCATCAGGCTGTGTGCGAAGCCAGAAGATTGGGAATTATATAATTATATAATAGAAGAAAAATGATTTTATCTATTACTTTTTCAAAGCCGTCCAAAGACTGCGAACAAAAACTTGGTAAACCTTACCTCCGTGTTAAGATTCGCCGGACGGCTAATTCCGCACTAAATCAGACAGCGAGTTACGAAGCAGAATTCTTTACTCAAAAACAGGCTTTTCAAAAGCAGATGTCCGAAACAGAAGTACAAGACTTTTTTAGCCAGCATGCAGGAACTACTTTTAAGAATGTTACAGAGCGCACAGACACAGAAGAAATTACAATTCTTGCAAACAGGCACGGCGAAATAAAGACTTTGAAAAAGCCTGTCTCTAATGCACAAAGCAAAGTATTTACCTCTACCAGCAAAAAGACAAAAAATTACATAATACAGGAAGGCACTCCAGTTCCATTTCTTGTAAAGCTTGGCGTAATGACAAAAGAAGGCAAAGTCATTGCTCAAAAATATGACAAGTTCCGCCAGATAAACCGTTTTCTAGAATTTATTGCAGACATTATTGATGATGTTCAGCGGATATGTGCGAGAGATTTTACAGAAGAAAGCCCTCTTTACATTGCCGACTTTGGATGCGGAAAATCGTACCTTACTTTTGCAGTATATTATTTTCTGCACGACCTAAAGCACATTCCCGTAAACATTACAGGGCTGGATTTAAAGGCAGAGGTCATTGCCGACTGCGAAGCTCTTGCAAGGGAACTCAACTGTACAGGACTGCATTTTTACGTTGGCGACATTGCTCAATTTAATCATAAGACAGATCCAGACATTATAATTACACTTCATGCCTGCGACACAGCAACAGACTACGCACTAAATTATGCAATCTCAAAAAATGCAGCGGCAATTCTTTCTGTTCCATGTTGTCAGCACGAAATTAATACTGCATTGGACGCACAAAAAGAACAGTTTAAAAATGATAATCCGTTTGCAACGTTAATGCGTTACGGCATCATAAAAGAACGCTTTTCTGCCCTTGTTACAGATGCAGTGCGTGCAGACCTTTTGGAACAGTGCGGTTACTCAGTACAGCTTTTGGAATTTATTGACATGGCTCACACACCTAAAAACCTTTTAATCAGAGCCGTAAAGCGTGAAGCAGAAAATAAAAAAGCAGCTGTGAACGCTCAGGAACGCACAGCTGCTATTCTTTCTGCATTAAATGTCAGTCAGACACTCTATAGACTTACATCTACAGAACGTGTTTCTGAATAAAATCCGCAACACCACTTTCGTTGTTATCTTTTTCGGTAACGAAAGTGGCAATATTTTTTATATAATCAAGTCCATTCTTCATGGCAACACCATAGCCGCACAGCCTTATCATGCTTTCATCATTCATGCTGTCGCCAAAACCCATGGTCTGCTCCTTTGGAATGCCGATATGCTCTGCAAGCCATTGAATTGCCTCGCCCTTGCCACAGTTAGGAGGAAGCACTTCAAGAAAATAAGGCTTACTTGTAAAAATGACAGCCTTATCGCCAAACTTAGCTTTTAACTTTGCCTGCAACTCCTGAAGAACATCTGGCTCTCCAGGAATGAGCATTTTAGGAAACTTTCCCTGCTTTAAAAAGGCATCGTAATCTTCTACAGCAACACCTTTTAAGCCGCACATGTCTACATCAAGCTTTGTCCACTTAGTAGCCTCGCGGTAATAAATGGTATCTGGCGAATAGACCTCGCTTCTTAATCCCATTTTTTCGGCTTCTTCATCAGCACTGCACAGAATGTCAGAAGCAACATTGCGGCAGTAAATCTGAGTGCGCGTGTGAAGGTCAAAAATGCTGCATCCGTTTATTGCAATAAGATAGCGTCCTGCTTCAAGCCCCGCAATGTCCATGCGGCGCACAAACGGCAGAATGCCGTCTTCTGCACGGCCAGAACACAAAACCACATATATTCCAAGAGAAGCTGCTCTGCGCAAAGCATTTACATTTTCATCACTTATCTGTACATCTTTGTTGAGCAGAGTATCATCTAAATCAAGAGCAATAAGTTTTACGTTCATTATCTGGTCAGCTTGCGGTACATTGTCTTATGAGGACGATCTGCATCATCACCGAGCATTTCCTTACGCCATTCAGCATATTCGCTCCAGTTACCTTCAAACCATTTAACTTCACTGTTGTTTTCAAAAGCAAGGATATGAGTACAGATACGGTCAAGGAAGTAACGGTCATGGCTAACAACAAGAACAACACCTGCAAAGGCATTGATTGCTTCTTCCAAAGAACGTGTTGTAGTAATGTCAAGGTCGTTTGTAGGTTCGTCAAGAAGAAGAACGTTTCCGCCTTCCTTAAACATCATGCCCATGTTCAAACGGTTCTTTTCACCACCAGAAAGAACACTTATCTTTTTATTCTGCTCAGGGCCGTTAAAATTAAACCA
>CACXDK010000278.1 GCA_902766345.1 uncultured Spirochaetaceae bacterium
CTTTTTAAGGATGGTGACAGCTGGTTTGTGGGCGAAAAAAAATATCCTGCAAATTCATATTCTGCAGGCGAGATGTGCGAAGCTGTTAAGTCTGTTAAAATTCTTGGTACTGCAATGCGTTCTTTGAATGTAGAGTCTATGAGCGGTGAAGCAGAACGTTATGGACTTGATGCAGATAGCAGGATTACAGTAAAGGCTTATAAAGATGGAAAAGAAATTCAGACTGTCATTGTTGGTAAAGATTCTTCAAATGGCCGTCAGAGTTACATTCAGTTTAAAAATGACAACACTGTATATCTTGCAGGTAGTGCCCTTCATTCTACGTTTGGTGTAAGCGTGAATGACCTTCGCAGTAAGGATGTGTATTCTCTTGACAGTTCTGAAATTTATTCCGTAAACATTTCGTATAAGGCAGATGGAGTTCTTAAGAGTTTTTCTTTTGCAAAATCTGCGGATGAAACTGCTGAAGAAGGTTTTGTTTCTAAAGAAAATTGGATTTGCACTCCTGCAAGCATGACGTCTTATTCTTCTGAAATGCCTTCAGAGTTGGACAGCGAAAAAGTTACCAACTGGGTGCGATCGCTTTCTACTTTGAATGTTTCAGAATGGCTGGATGATGATTTTTCTATTTCTAAAGCTGACAGTGATTTTTCTATGCTCATTGCTACAAAAGATAAGACGGTAGATCTTCGGGGCTATGTGAAGGATGATGAAACATACCTTTATTGTAGTGAAGTGCCTTACTGCTTTAAGGTTGCTTCTTATATAGGAGCTCGTTTTACAAAAACACCTTCTGATTTTTCTAAAAATACTGATGCTGAGTAAAAGCTAGTATGTACAATAACCCCTCTGAGTTTTGAAGTGCACTTCACTTTTAGCTTAGAGGGGCTTTTTGTTTAGACTTGATTTTTATATACTCTAGAGTATAATACTTTTGAGTATATAAAAAGGAGGTATTCATGTTCTTTGGAAGAAAAGACGAGCTTGCAATCATGGAAGATTTATATGAATCAGAGTCGTTCGAATTTCTGGTTCTTTATGGAAGAAGGCGGATAGGAAAGACTTGTCTATTGCAGGAATTTTCACGCCGTCACAAGACATTGTTCTATTCTGCACAGGAAAAGAATGATGCACTGAATCTTCTTGATTTTTCAAAAATTGTTCAAAATTATTTTGAAGGACATTTTTTTGGTGAGTTTTCTGACTGGGAAGCCTCCATGTCTTACATAGGTGAAAAAGTTTCACAAGAAGAACGGCTTGTTTTGATTATAGATGAGTTCCCCTTCATTGCGGCAGAAAATCCTTCAATAAAAAGTATAATCCAGCATGCAATTGATAGAAAATGGAAAAAGTCTAACATATTTTTGATTTTATGCGGTTCTAGTGTTAGCTTTATGGAAAGTGAGGTTCTCTCGCATAAAAGCCCTTTGTACGGTCGTTCAACGGCTTACATTGAACTAAAGCCTTTTGACTATCTTGATAGTTCTGACTTCTTTTCCAACTATTCACTTATGGATAAATTGATTGCCTATGGAATTTTAGGTGGAATTCCATGCTATCTAGATTCTTTTGATTCTAAAAAATCTGTAAAGGAAAATGTTGCTTCAAAAATTCTGAGAGAAGGTTCTTTTTTGAAAGAAGAGCCAATATTTCTTCTTAGGCAGGAACTTCGAGAACCTTCCCTGTACAACAGCATTTTAGAAGCTATTGCTGGAGGTGCTACACGAATAAATGATATTGCATCAAAGATTCATGAGGAAAATCAAAAGTGTTCAAAGTACCTGCATACATTGCAAACGATTAGGCTTGTAAAAAAATCGGTCCCGTGCGGAGAGGATGACTCATCCCGTAAAACAATTTACACGATAGAAGATAACTATTTTCAATTTTGGTATCATTTTCTCTTTGAGAAAAAAAGCTATTATGAACTTCTTGGTGTTAAGAATGCGGTTGAAGAAATATTCCTTCCTGAAAACCTTAATATGTATATGGGAAGGATTTTTGAAAAAATATGTCTTGAATACATGATTCGCCTAGCAAGAAAGCTGAAACTTCCTTTTACTCCAGAAAAATACGGGAAATGGTGGGGCAATAATCCAGAAAGAAGAATGCAGGATGACATTGATGTTCTTTTAATGGGGCAGGGGGGTAAAAAATTGATTATCTGTGAATGTAAGTTCAAAAATAGTCAGTTTGACAAAAATGATTTTGAGGTAATGACTTCAAGAAAGTCGATTTTTCCTTATGCTGAAGAAATATTTTTCTATGCGTTTAGCAAAAGTGGATTTGCAAAATGGGTTAGAGAAAATGCTCAAGGAAGCAATGTTAGGCTTGTAAGCATTGAAGATATGTTTTCAAAGGATTTATCACTTTTAGCTTAGAGGGGCTTTTTGTTTCTTTACAAGAACACAGACTTGCGGTACCAGTACCGCAAGTTGATGTTCTTTACCTAC
>CACXDK010000279.1 GCA_902766345.1 uncultured Spirochaetaceae bacterium
AAAGGAGTTTCAGATATGAAACCTTCTAATTTCGCCATCATAGAATGGCCGGAAAAAACATTATTCACTCGCCAGGAGACAGCCCAGATATTAGGAATTGGACTGTCTACACTTGATTCTCTCATTAGTTATACCGAATTACCAAGGACAATAATTCACAAGAGAGTCCTGATACACCGGAAGGATTTGGAAAATTACATTGCCAGTTGTCGTACATCCGTATTCGGAGGTATCAAATGAGCGAAGAAATTTTAATTCAATTACTTCAGGACATTAACAGTGAGAATATACGGTTTGGCACAATTGATGTCTCTTTTATATTTCACGATGGACGACCTACATATTATGAACTTACAACACATCGTCGCAGAAACATAAAAAACTGTTCTAAATCATCTAACCACCAGTTTAAGGAAGATTCAGATGGATTCAGTGAACGGTAAGGAGCATCTACAATTCCGTTTTATTATTGTTCCTGATTTCATTATTGAAGATACAAACATTCCAGTGGGAGAAAAACTTTTATTTGGAGACATTGTTTCTAATTCTTTGGAAAAAGGTTTTTGCTGGTTTTCGAATAAATATCTGATGCAGCATTTTTATATTGGAGAACGAACAGCATCCAGATGGGTGAATGACCTCAAACAGAAAGGTTACATCACAATTGAAATTCAGCGAAGAAACAACAGCAAGGAAATTGAAGAGAGACAAATAAGAGTAAATACCTCTCGAAAAAATCTGGCTGACTTCATGAAGTGGTATCGTCAAAAATGGCAACAGGGTATAGCCAATTTTGGCAAGTCCCCTATAGCCATAAATGGCACAGGTAATAATAAATATGTGAATAATACAAATTTAATAAATTTAAAAGGCATGTACAATGTCTTGTTAAATCAAGAGGAATATCAAAGCCTTATTGATGAGTTTGGTGAAGAAAAAATTGGAACAGTTGTAATTGACTATTCAAAATGGAAGCAAATAAAACATGCTCATCCAAAATCAGACTTTGATTCACTGAAAAAATGGCTGACGAAAGAGCAACAAAAACGGAAAAGTCTTGTTAGTTCTGTAACAGAAAGTAGAGCTGATGCAGTTACAGATGATATGCTCGTTGAGCTGGCATTCTAATGGAGTTTTTATGAATAATACAAATATCTATCCTTTTTTGAAAGACTTTAAACCAAATGCAGAAATTGATAAATGGGTAATAGCTAGCTACAAAAAAAAGTCTGAACTGGCAGAAAAAAAAGCTGCTTATAAACTTCAGAAGAAGTTTGAATCAAGCGGAGTTCCTCGTCGCTATTGGCATGTAGATTTTGATACATACATTCCCAATACTGACAAAGATTCTGAAAATCTTGAAACAATTAAAAAGTTTTCAAAACTAGAAAAGAACGACAAAGTTCTTCTCATACTTGGTGAACATGGACTTGGAAAAACACATCTCGGTTCTGCAATAATCAGAAAATGTGGAGGAAACTTCATTTCTCTGGAAGGTTTGATTTTAAAGTATGAATCCGCACAGGATTTTCATGCAAAAATCAATCGGGAAGAGCTAATGGATTTTTATTCTTCAACACAGATGTTGGTGATTGATGAGATCGGACGTTCAATGCAGCCGGATAAGGAAAATTTTCTTTTGAACTACATCCTTCGCCGCCGTTATGAAAATATGCTTCCAACGGTTTTGATTTCAAATCTTCCTAAAGTAGATTTGCTAAAAAAATTGGGGAAAGCCGTTTTTGATCGCCTTAAAGAAATCTGCATCACTGTAGAGTTCGAAGGCGAGAGTTTCAGACCGTCAAAAAGAGACGTAAATCTCTAATTACACTTAGGAGACATCCTGATTCTCGGTTTGTGGCGAAGATGGAAGGCGTTCCTCGTGGAAAAACTCTTATATGGCGGTATTAGTATTTCAGTCTAAATACCTCCGTAGAAGATTTTGAACTTCCTTCCTTGCCACTGTCGGGAGTCTTTTTCCAGCCTGTATCGGACAATGGAATCAGCAGAAAGACTTTCACAGTCTCAGAACAGCCCCATTGCTTTAAATTATTTTGACCTGGCGTCTTAATAATGGAATACCAAAAAGTCGTAATTCCTTCATAAGGGGAAGATAGTTTTTTTTGAAATATTCTTGTTTCTCACGAGGAATACCTTTTTTAAATTTCTTTGTTTTTGAAGCCCATATCAATAAATAATAACAGTCCATATCTGATAAAGAAGGTGTTTTTAAGTACGTTCTTATGGATTCAAAAATACCTTTCCATCCATGAGAATAATCTCCAAATAAGTCTCGCCCTGTTGCTTTCCAGTACTTATATGAAAGAAAGTAAGGAATGATTAATTCTGTGATAAAATCAGAAATACACTTAGAATCTTTTAATTTTAGAGCAATATCAATTTCCGTACTTAAACATAAAGCACCATCTTTGTTTACATGATCATAAGTCACGCAATTATCGATATCATAACAAACAGGTTGTATTGTTGGATAATTGTTTGACATCACAATCTTTAACAAGGGTGCCTCATGTATTTCGAAATTATTTCTTCTAGCATCAATTATAAAACGTCCTTCAAATTCAACAGAGCTTGGTTTTAACGCTATTGAGACTTCGGGAAACTTAGTTTTTATATAATTGATACTATTTTCGATTACATTTTCCATGGTTTAGGACCTGTTTCATAATTTCTCAAAGAATCTGAATTATTGATTTCTTTTATTAGAGGAAAACGGTCTCCAAATTGTTCCCTTAAAATAACAGACGCTCGATGTTCAGAATCATTTGAAACAGCAGAGTTTAAGTCATCTTTGAACTGCTTGATTTTCTTTAATACAGAATCTATGTCGTCTTTATCTTCCCAAAGATTTTCATATGGAGCCACAGGTTTTTTGATATATCGGTAAAAATTTAATTCTGAATATATTGCATCAACAGTCTTTTGTAGAGATATGGCGTCATCATCATCATTTACATGGTGTTTAACTGCCAGAATTGTAAGCTCAATACTAGCCATATTAATATTTTTATAATCACGCCAAGCTTTTAAGTATTTTACAATTCTGGTCGTTTGTTCATTTTTTCTATTTTCAAAGAACCAGTCCTTAAAATCTTTTGAATCACTTGTTTGCCATTCATTTGCTTTTTTATTCGCCAAAAGAGCGTGAGAATCTTTCATGATGTAAACTGGAATATCAACATGGTAATCATTGCGATAAACAACTCTGACACAGCTTGTTTTATCTTCGCAACCATCTTTTGTCTGACCATCAAGGGCATCCATAAGAGTTTTATGAATTTCTTTTGGCGTTGGCCAGGTATCTGTATCAGAAGGATTTATGTGCTCTAAATACAAACCGTCATCAATATCGACTTCATTATCATCAATGGGTTGTAATGCAGTATTAATAGAGAAGGATCCCTGTATACGGAATTTTGGCTGATTTATTTTAAGTTCATTTTTGAAATAATTTCGAATGACATTTCTTATAGCATTGCGGCTCTTTATAATAGAGTCTTTCTTACTGTCAGAGATAGTAATTTTTGAACAGAAATCAATAAAACTTGTATGTAAACTCAATTAATTTTCCTCCTTAAAAAAATCTGTCAGTGCAACTTTCTTGTTGTTGTAATCCTGATGACTTAATTCCATTAATTTTGCTAATGAATGTTTATCAGCACTATCAAGTTTTAATGTTGAACAATCGTTTGTGAGAGAGCCGCATTCAATTCTTTCATATTTACTTAAATATGATGAATTTGAACGATGAAGAATTTTAATAATGTAATCTGTTCCTATTGAATTGACTTTCATTGGAAGTGAAATAATATTTGCTTTCCATTTCAATAAACCAGACTTTTTAGATTTTGTATCTACAGATTCTTTTATACTGGAATTAGGATTTCCTATAGATAAAATACTTATATCATCAAAAGCTTTTCCTTCTCCGACAAAACAAGTTAAGGCTTCAATTAATCCAATAAGTGAGGGATTATTCTGCCATAATCCACCGTCAACAAGACCTTGATAGTTTTCAAAGTGATGCAATGGGAAAAATGTTGGTGCAGCAGATGTTGCCAAAGCGACATCAACAAGTTTGCATTCATCATCACGATTCTGAGAACCGTTGTTATTTGTTTTGAATACTAGTGGAGCACATGTTGCAGCATTTATTGCTGGGATGCATACATGAGTCTCACAATCCTTAATCTTTTTACTTCCAAAAAACTCGTAGAGTCCTTCTCTTAATTGTTTATTGGAATATTTATTCGAAAATAGCCCAATTTTATTACGTCTTATTGATGGAAAAATTCGATTGGCATATCTCGTATAGAAATCTCCTATTTCTGATGCATGACAGCCAGTAGCTAACGCAAGGGCAATAATTCCACCTGTCGAAGTTCCTGTTATCAAATTAAAATGAGAAGATAAAGGTTCTCCATTGAAAAAATCTTTTTCAATGTTGCTTAAGATACCAGCAGAGTAAAGTCCGAGAATTCCACCTCCGTCAATTGAAAGGATATGGAAAGTTTTTTTATTTTCTGTGCTCATAAGGCACACCTCCTGATGGGGCAAACGGAGGATTGACTTGAAATGGCAAATTTATTAAAATTTTGTCATTGTTTTGGAAAGCAATCTCCGTTTCTTTTATGGATTACTAATTCATACGAAATAGTTGAGTAAAGCACTAAAGAAGTACCAGTTCTTTAGTGTTTTTTTTATTTTCCCCTCTAAAGAAAATATAATCATAACAATTATAAAAAGCAAGTAAAAACACAAATAAAATGTGAATTTTTCACATTTTAAAATTGATATTTTCCTTGAGACGTGCTATATTAATATCAGGGAATAAAATTTACGGGAGGTCTATATGTTGACTCGCTTTACCGTTGGTAATTTCTGTTCTTTTGATAAAAATCAAACATTGTCCCTTATATCTGGTTCTATACAGAATAAAAAAGAAAGATTGTTTAAAACAAAAGATTTTAAGTTATTGAAGTTTGCCTCTATCTTTGGTGCAAATGCTTCAGGTAAATCCAATTTCATAAAAGCTATGGAATATGCTCAAACAGCTGTAATGGTTGGAATGGAACATCCTTTATTTGAGGTAAAGAAATATAGTTATAATCGTTTGAGTCCGAAAAACAAAGACAAAACTTCTTATTTTGAATTTGAAATTTGTATTGACGATGAGATTTATGCATATGGTTTCGAAATACTTATTTTCCAGAAAAGAGTATGCGAAGAGTGGCTTATAAAATTAGATAAGAATAACAAAGATATTCCAATTTTTACTAGAAATATAGACAACAAACAAATTTATTTTAATCCAGAATATTTGACTGAAAAGAATGCAGAAAGAATGAAAGTTTATATGGATGATTTTAAGTCTGTATCAAAAAAATTATTTCTTTCTGAAATTGTTTCTAATAAGGAAGAACTTTACAGAAGTAATCCTAAGTTAATTATCCTTAGAAAATTATTTGCTTGGATTGTTAGATTAAATATTTCTTATCCTGATACATCTATATCTGGTTATGATTGTTTCTCTCAAAAAAACATTGACGAATTATTTAATGCATTAAGTTCATTTAAAACAGGTATTTCTAAAATTATTCCATGCGAAATATCTAAAGAACAAGCATTAGATAAACTTAACGCTGAATTCCGTAAAGAAATAGAAGAGTCGATTATTCGTGCTTGTCCAGCAGAATGTGATAAAAATGACAAGGATTGCGATCAATGTGGTTTTAGGATGAATTGTAATGGTCGTCTAATATTTGTTACATTCAGAGACAGAACTCCTGTATTTACAGAAATTACATTTGAGCATTTCAATGTTCCTGGAGTTTATTTCTCTCTTGCAGAAGAATCAGATGGAACTCAGCGTTTATTGGATTTGTTATCAGTTTTATTTATACAAAAAGAAAATTCAGTTTTTGTTATTGATGAAATTGATAGAAGTTTACATCCTCAATTAACAAT
>CACXDK010000280.1 GCA_902766345.1 uncultured Spirochaetaceae bacterium
AGACTATACAAATGCCAGCCGAACTATGCTTTTTAACATTCACACGCTTGAATGGGACAGCGAACTGCTTTCTATGATGGGCATTCCTCGCTCAATGCTTCCAGAAGTAAAGGATTCTTCCTGCGTGTATGGGACTACGGACAAGGAAATCTGCGGATTTGAAATTCCTATTGCTTCATGTATAGGGGATCAGCAGGCGGCACTTTTTGGGCAGGGTTGTTTTAACAGCGGTGAAGTTAAGACCACTTACGGAACAGGCTGTTTCATGCTCATGAATACAGGTTCAAAGCCTATTCTTTCTAAAAATCATCTTCTTACTACAATTGCCATAAGCATTGACGGAAATGTGCAGTACGCTCTTGAGGGCAGTGTTTTTATGGGTGGGGCAACAATAAAATGGCTTCGCGATCAGATGGGTATTATCCGCACGGCACACGAGTGCGATACTTTGGCTGAAAGCGTTAAGGATTCTAACGGAGCAGTTTTAGTACCGGCATTCACAGGACTTGGTACACCTTACTGGGATCCTTATGCACGAGGAATTCTTGTAGGACTTACCCGAGGCGTAAACAAGGCACATATCTGCCGTGCTACACTCGAAGCCATTGCATATCAGGTAAATGACATGCTTGTGTGCATGAAGGAAGATGCCGGCATTCCTATTAAGCAGGTAAAGGTGGATGGCGGAGCCTGCATAAGCAATGTTATGATGCAGTTTCAGGCGGATATAATAAATAAGCCTGTCTTCCGTCCTAAAAATGTAGAAACGACAGCACTTGGTGCTGCATTCTGCGCAGGACTTGCGACAGGCTTTTGGCACAGTAAAGATGAAATTTTGGATATATGGAAGGTAGATAAGATTTTCATGCCGTCCATAGAACAAAGCCAGAGGGAAAAACAATACGCTCAGTGGAAGCGTGCTGTTGAACGCAGCAAAGGCTGGATAGAACAATAAAAATTTATATTTGCATTACTTCTTCATTAAGCTTGCAATGGAATATCCATCAAAATAGTTGCGGATAGTTTCGGCAAGTCCCTTCCACATAGGAAGTGTACGGCACTCGCTTTCCTTGTCGCATTTTTCGGCATCAAGAACAAGACATGCTACAGGGGAAAGAGTGCCTTCCGTTTCTTCTAGAATTTCACGCACGGAATAATCTTCTGGTGCACGGTTCAAACGGTAACCGCCTCCCTTTCCATGAACGGCATCAACAAAACCAGCCTTTGACAACATAGTCATAATTGATTCTATATATTTCTTACTAATTCCCTGTCTTTCTGCAATTCCACTGAGTGCAAGATAGCCTTCTGCTTCTTGATGTTCTGCAATATCAATAAGAACTCTTAAGGCATATCTTCCACGTGTTGAAATCATCATAATGCAATCCCCTTCTGTAATATGAAACAGTCAGCTTATAATTTAATCAATATGAAAGAAAAAATAAAGTAGTACGGATTTATTGGCATAAAAAGAAGAGATTCAGGCAAAAAAAATCGGTAGTCGGGTATGGCGGATTCGAACCGCCGACCCCTAACTCCCGAAGCTAGTGCGCTACCAGCTGCGCTAATACCCGAAAAAAAAAGCTTATCTTTTCAGATAAGCTTTTCTACGGGATGTACGAGGCTCGAACTCGTGATCTCCGGCGTGACAGGCCAGCGCGATAACCAACTTCGCTAACACCCCATTCGTTGTTGATTTTTAAGACGATATCACTAGCGCAAAAAAGTGTCAATATGAAAAATGAAAAAAAATAGATTTTTTTTTATTTTTCTCAATAGCCCGACATTTCAACCGTTGACAGTCAATTTAGACAATGATAAAATTGTTCTACTTAAATTATTTTTATGAAGGATGTCGTAATCTTATGGCTCAAGAAAAAACAAAAACTAAGAAAGACAATACAAAAATAGGCGCTGTAATCATTCTGATTATTTCAGCAATTGTTTTCATTCCGTTTGGCGGATACGAAGTAATGAATGCATTTTTCGGAAAGAATGATGCTCCTTTATTCGGAAAATATGATGGTAAAGAAATCCGCTATGAAGCAGGATCTACTTTTACACGTGCTACACAAAATCTTGCAGACAGATATAAGTCAATGGGATATGAAGTAGGTTCAGAAGCTTACTATTATATCTTTAATCAGGCATTTGAAGAAACTGTAAAAGACATGGCATATCTTGCTGCTGTTAAAAAGAGCG
>CACXDK010000281.1 GCA_902766345.1 uncultured Spirochaetaceae bacterium
AAGTTTCTGCATGAGCCATTTTTTTTGTTGCAGCTTCTGTTCCAATAACTTTTGCTTGAGAGAGATTATCTTATCTTGTTTGCAAAGAATCTCTGCTATTTTCTGCTGTTCTGCAAGCGGAGGAAAAGTAATCTTTAAGTTTGCAATTGATTCAGTAGAAATATGAACAACGGAATCTCCCTGCGCATATCTATAGCGTTGCTTGTTTATAGAATAAGAATTGCACAAAAAACCTAGAAACTTTGAATTGCACGGTACTTTAGGCGAAAAAATGATTAAATCTCCACCTGCGTATGCTTTGCAATCTGATACGAATGCAGCACATTTACCGATATCTTCTTTTGTTTCACCTGAACAAGTAAATAACAAATCACCTTTTTTCAATAATACTGATTCTTCTGCCACTTTTTCAGATATAAAGGAATAAAACTCTTTTATATAATCATTATGCGATGTATAAAGTTCTCCATATCGCACAGCAGGAATCGTTCCCGAGTTTGAATCTTCTCGCTTAATTCCACTCCCCTTTGAAATATTTCCTATATCAGAAAGTTTTATATATTTCCATCTATCAGGTAATTTCATTTCTTATCCTCAAATGTTTTTTTATACGGAATCTGGGAAAACTTATTTGGAACATATGAAAACATACCTTTTCCAGAAATTCTTCTTATGCATCTAATACATGCATTTATATAACATAAAATATTTTTATTATCTTGTTTTATATTAGGATTTAACTCTTTTAAGAGTTTATCCAAATTATCATTTAGCGAGTCAGGGCAATATAAAGTCATTTTTCCTTTGTTATCAATTATGAACTTTTCTAAATCTTTAGAATTGTTTTTATTGAGTAATGCATTTTCTCTTATACTAAGTAAAACAGTTGATAATTCTTCAAAAAAATGAGCGTTATTCTGAAATTGTGTTTCCTGCTGGCTTATTTTATTTTTTAGGATAAAAGCAAAAGATGGAATAATAATAATTGTAACACATCCACTAACAATTGACCTTATAGTGTTATCACTCTCATTCGGAAACAATTTTTTATACACCAAAATCAAACAACATGCTAACAATACCATAGATAAAAACACATAAGCGAGAGATGCATAATATGAAAAATCGTATAGAGTATTTCCTATCCATCGTATAAGTGGATGTTTTTCCATAAATGACATTCTTTCAGATTTCTTTTCATCACAGAGTTTGTTGTTTTTCATTTTAAACATCTTTCCAATCCAAATATTATTTGTTTTGCAACTTCTTTTTTTGAATTCCCGTGCAAATGCGTACGCTGGAATGTAATCATGAAAATGCGTTAATTTATCAATAACTTTTTCATCTGACCAAAAAGGATTGTCAGGAACGACAGATTTATTTCCGTTAAATTGTGATATTGAATTTATTCCATTTTCATATTCTTTTATTAAGTTTTGTACAAAATAATATGCAGGTTGATAATTGTAATTACTAAGATGATATTCACATGCTTGAATATTTTCTCTGTCATGTGCAAATTCTTTGCTGGTTTTAAAAAGTTCTAATGCCTCATAAAATGCTTTTATCTGGCTTTCTTCATTCATCATATTTCTCCTCTCCCTACAACACCAACAAAGGATTCTTCAACAAATCATCAATAATAGAATGATAAGGTTTACATTCATCTATCTTAAGTATTGAATTTATTTTCTTACCGGCATCTTTGGATGAGGCTCCGCAGTGATACATTTTCTCTGTAGATGTATTATAATCAAGTACGATATAACGATCGTGGTAGATACCATTTGTTTTTTGCAAGGTTAGATTTATATTCGGATATTCTTTTGTAAAATCGGAAAATTCAGTTTTTGTTACCCCTTTATTTACATTATCTGAAAAAACAATAATCTGAACATTCTTCTTTGCATGTGAAAGCAAAAGCAATGTTTTGGAGCTGATGTAGTTGTCTACTATGTAAATACTATGTTTTGCCTGCTGATAGATTTTTGTATATGCAACATCGGCTTCAACTGCGGTTCCATTCAAAATAAGAATTTC
>CACXDK010000282.1 GCA_902766345.1 uncultured Spirochaetaceae bacterium
AAAAAAAGAACTTTCTTTATTAGGTGTTGATTTTTCTTTACATAAACGCATTGGTGTCGCAGTTAGTGGTGGTGCCGACTCTATTTCTCTTTTGACTTCTTTAGTTCATGTAATTCCTGATGATGTAACTCTTTATGTAATTACGGTAAATCATAATTTGCGAAAGAAGGAAGAAACCGAAGGCGATGCAGAATTTGTTCAGGATTATTGTAAAAAACTGAAAGTTTTTTGTGAACGTGCTGACATTCCAAGAGGTAGTATTGTAAAAGACTCGCAGCAGCAGAATATTGGAATTGAAGCTGCCGCAAGAAATGCCCGATACTGCATATTTTCAGACTTTGCAAGAAAATATGATATATCACATATTTGTCTTGCTCATAATAAAAATGACCAGATTGAAACGGTTGTAATGCGTTTTCTGCATGGAAGCGGAGCGGAATCTCTTTCTGGAATTCCATCCTGTCGCGATATTTATATCCGCCCTCTTTTGAACATTTCGCGGGATGATATTGAAACCTATCTTAAAGTCCAAAATCTTGATTTTTGTACAGATAAAACAAATTTTGAAACAGTTATGTATAGAAACTGTATTCGTAACACAATAATGCCGATTTTAGATAAAGAGGTCTGTGGATGGCGTAAAAGTGTGCTGTCTCTTGCAGGAAAGATGCGGGATGACGACTTTGTTCTGCATGAAATGGCAAAAAAAGCCTTTGACTCTATTTGTTCTGTGAAAGATGATTGTGTGGTTATGAATTATGAGCTTTTCTGCCGTGAGCATAGGGCTGTGCAGCGGAGACTGCTGTTCATGGCTTTTTCTGCAATTCATGCTTCAAATCGCATGCCGTTCAGGCTTGTTTTTGATGTCATGACTCATGCACAGCAGAAAAAAAATGTCTGGAAAGAAGATTCCTGCGGTGTTTGTGTGCAATGTGACGGTGCTAACATTTTTGTTCAAAAACAAAAAAAAATAGCGACAGAAAGCGGATTTTTTGTTACAATAGAACAAGTTGGCTCCTATAGGGCAGGCTCTTTTATTTTTGATGTGAATGTAAAAGACGGGCATGTCTGCATTGCTGCAGAAAACGAAAGTTCTGTGGTGCTTGAAAATGCAAACTTTCCTTTTGTCATACGCACCCGTCAGCCTGGTGATGAGATAAAAAACTCATCGGGAACCTATACTTCTGTCGCAAAGATTTTGAATGATTGGAAGTGTGGTGTAAAAAAAGATTTCATTCCTGTTGTGCAGAGTTTGACTACAGCGGAACAGGATTTAATATGTATATGGGGAGAAGCCTTAGGCTTTAAAAATTGGATAGTAAGGGATTTAAAATGAAATCTAGAGTATATCTTTGTTATGGTGTAATTTTGGCGTGTGTTCTTTCTTTTGCAAGTGCTTCGGAGAGTACTGTTAAAAAGGCACACCGTAGGACTGCGCTCCGCTGTCTTACAACGGCGAGCAATTATGCTGTTAAGAAAGACTGGAAATCTGCCGTATCACAATGTCAGCTTGGTTTGAGTTATGATGAGTCTATTTCAGACCTGTGGTACATTTTTGCTGTCGGGCAGAATGCTCTTGGTGCTTTAAAAGCTGACGTGCTTCCTATTGTTGAAAAATCCCTTGAATGTAATGATTGGGTTGATTACAACCGCGATAATGCACGCATTTTGTATGCGGATATTCTTTCTGACACAAACCGCTACAGTCAGGTTTTTGATGTGCTTGACAGTACTCCATTCCTGTATTCCGCAGATGCAGAATATATCCGTGCAAAATCATACTACCGCTTGGGTGACGCAGCTTCTCTTGCTAATGCAAGAAGTAAAATTGCCAGTGCCCGAAAAATATATCCATCAGATACAAGATTCCCTCTTTTATTCTTTAAGTACGAATCTCCTAATTCTTCTGATGCCATAGTTTCTCAGATGACAGATTCGTTTATTGCACAGATAAGTCAGTATGCAGAAGCTGCACCTGATAAGGATGCCGAGCTTGAAATTTATGCTGCTTCCTTTGCTACTGGGACAGCTCGTGAAAATCTGCTGAAATCTTTTACAGCCCGCGGATTGATTCATCCTATGTATGCTAAAGTTGCTCTTGAAGCAGGGCTGATTTCTGAAAAGGAAGCTTTTGAATATATTGCATCGTTTGCAGATAATGAGATTGATTATTCCTATTTCAGAGATTTTCTTCCTTTAATAACAGAAGAGGCTGTAAAAAAAGAAGCTAATGAATACTTTACAGCTTATGGCGGACTTATTACTCGGGATATGAGTGGTGACGGGATTGCAGATATTTTTGTTAAGTATTACCGCGGTCGTCCGCAGACAATTGAATATGACAGCAATCAAGATGGTTTCTGTGACTGGTCAATAGAATGTGATTTTGGAATTCCTGTTTCTGGCATTTTGAACACAAATCCAGAAGCAAAAAAATGTACTTTTACTTGGAGTTCTTTCCCATATCTTTCTTCTTTTAATTTTATTGATGAAAATAATGTAGAAACTGCATCTTTTGAAATAGTATCGGAGGAGTTAAAATGGACTCCTGTTCGTGTTGAGCGTGATCGCTTGATCAGTTCTGTTACTGGAGCTCAATTCTTTTTCCCTGTATTACAGGTAGATGAGCGAAAGATGACAAAGGAAGTACTGTTAAATTCCTGTTCATCATTTACAGCTGGTACTAAGGAACGTAAAAATGCAAAGCTTGTTGCTACTATTTTGAACGGTAACATTCATACAATTGATTATTTTGCAGATGGCGTTCAGTATGCTCATGCTCAGTTTGAAAACAATATTCCTTCGCTTAGAATTGTTGATTCCGATGGTGATGGTGTTTTTGAGACTACAGAGTATTACGATTTTGATGAAACAGGTCTTGCAGATGTTCATTCTTTTGAAGATGAACAGACTGTAATGACTAACTTGTTTGGATTTCCGTCATTTGGTGCTCAGTTCTATCTGCGTATGATACAGGTTGATGTAAATGCTGATACTGTACCAGAATTTACCGAAGAATATTTTTCTGGCAAGGGAAGAACGTCTTCTTGGGATTTAGATGGTGACGGTGCATGGAATGTTCGAGTATCTATTCGCCCTCATGCAGATAATGAAGATATTATTGAAGATGATATGTTTTATAATTCCTATGACGGCTCTGTTGTTATTGTAACTTCTGTAAACGGCATTCCTTCTTCTGTAAGTCATAAAGGTCAAAAGCTTTCTGTAACTAAAGACAAGAATTATGACTTTTACTGGGTAGGTGAAGTTGGAAAAAGTTCTCAAGCCAAGAAAGCTGTATCTGTTCTGAAAGAAGATGGCAGACAGGGATTTTCTGCAGTGGTTGAGAGTGAAAAACAGGAAAAAGAAAGCTGGAGAATTCATGCTGTTCATGTTGGAAAATTCTATTACGGACAGTTGATTCCAGAGTCGTTGAAAGAAAAGGAAGGAAATTAAACTCTTGAAACGGATTATATGTATAGCTCTTTCTCTTTTTTTGCTTGCAGGTTCTTTTTCTGCAAAAGTTAAGGAAAAGAAAAAGAAGGCTGTTAATGCCATTGCACCTGTAAATTATACATCAGAAGATGCTATAAATTATGAAATTCAGAATATAAAGAAGATGCAGGAAAAAGAGCCGCTACAGGCATTGTGGCGTGCAAAAATCCTGCAAGATGAGTCAAAAGCAAATTCTACAACTATGTCCACTATTCAGACTCTTTATTCTGATTGTGAGAAGAAAATTGTAGCCCGCTATAAAAAAGATGTCTCAAAAAAGAATTATATAAGTGCATTGCGCTATTTTGAATCGCTTGAAGCGGTTGATTATAAAGAACTTTCTACTCTGGCAATGCAAAAAGCACAGCTGGAAGAACGAATTCAAAAAAATGTTCCCGGCTTGTCAATTACAAAGGAAAGTCTTAATACTAAGGTTGGGGATTTAATAAAGGGAACTGTTACCGTCTTTGTAGATAAGGGTATTAAGGTTGAACACGGTGTTGGTTATAATGACGGTGTTTTGGGTAGTGGTTTTTTTATTTCGAAAAATGGTTACATCATTACAAACCATCATGTTATTTCGGATTGTGTTGATCCTGAGTATGAAGGCTTTGCAAGATTGTATATCCGCCTTGCCGAAGATCCAGAAACCCGTATTCCTGCAAAAATAATCGGTTATGATAAAGCGGTTGATCTTGCCCTTTTGAAAACAGAAGTAGATGCTCCTTATGTGTTTAATCTTGGCTCCAGTTCAGATTTGGATGTTGGTGACAAGGTTTATGCAATCGGTTCTCCTTTGGGACTTGATAGAACCCTTACAAGCGGTATTATTTCTTCTAAAGACCGAGATTTGTTTTCTACGGGCAAAGTGTTTCAGATTGATGCTGCTGTAAACAGTGGTAACTCTGGTGGTCCTTTAATTGATGAACATGGAAATGTTCAGGCGGTTGTATTTGCTGGAGTTCCATTGTATCAAGGCTTGAATTTTGCTATTCCTGTTGAATATCTGCGATATGAACTTCCTATTTTGTATTCAGGCGGCGAGAGGGTTCATCCTTGGATGGCTTCTTACGGTAAAACAAAAAAGCTTTACGGAATGGGAGCTGCAAATATTGGTGTAAATCTGTGTTATGTTATGCCTGGCGGTTATGCTGGATTTAGTGGGCTTGCTGCGGGTGATACAATTACATCTATAAATGGTGAGCGCATTACTACAACTGATGACTTGACTAATAATTTTTTAAAGCGTATACCTGATACAATTATAAAAGTTGGCATTACTAATGCCGCCGGTACTCAAATGACGAAGCTTGTTTATCTTGGTAAAAGGCCTAAGTCTCCTGGTTATGAAGTGTATAATCATGATGTTATAGGGCAGGCTCTTATTCCGCTTTTGGGAATGGATTTGGTACCATCTTCCACAACAAACAAAAAACTGTATAATATACGAAGCATAATAAAAGGTTCTGCTGCGGATGAAGCAGGCTTTAGCGAAAATGACCCTGTTCAGATTTTAAGAACTGAAATAAGTGCGGATAAGGATTATGCTGCCATTCAGATTTATGCAAAAAAAAGAAAGAATGGTTTTCTTGACATTGCACTTGGTTTTCAGGCACCTTTGGACAGCCCATATTATTTTTAAGGAAAAAAAACATGACAGAACTAAAATATAAGCGGAATTTCTGTATTACCGCCCATATTGACCATGGAAAATCTACTTTAGCAGACAGACTTATTCAGAAAGCTCAGATTATTGAAGACCGACAGATGAAGGCTCAGATTCTTGATAACATGGATATTGAGCGTGAAAGAGGCATTACAATTAAGAGTCAAGCTGTTACCATTCCTTATCATGCAAAAGATGGGCATGATTATGAATTGAATTTTGTTGATACTCCTGGACATGTTGACTTTAGTTATGAAGTAAGCCGTGCTATTGCTTCATGTGAAGGTGCTTTGCTTCTTGTTGATGCAACTCAGGGGGTTGAAAGCCAGACTGTAAGTAATATGTATCTGGCTCTCGAGCAAGATTTGACTATTGTACCAGTTATTAATAAGATAGATCTTGCCAGTGCCGATGTTGAAGCTGCAAAAAAGGAAATAGAGCATGACTTGGGGCTTGATGCTTCTGATGCAATGCTTGTTAGTGCGAAGACAGGGCAGGGTATTGATGATTTAATGGAAGCTATTGTAACAAAGTTTCCTGCTCCAACTGGCGATGTAAATGCTCCTCTTACAGCTTTGATTTTTGACTGTCATTATGATGAGTACCGAGGTGTTATTGTTCACATCAGAATAAAAGATGGTACTATCCGAGCAGGAGATGTTATTCGTCTGATGGGACGTAAGACGGAATATAAAGTCGAGCAGGTTGGTTTGTTTAAGATAAAATATGAAGAAGTGGACTGCCTTTCTGCTGGTGATGTAGGCTACGTTATTGCAGGAATAAAAACTGTTAGCGATGTTAGCGTTGGTGATACAATTACAACTGTAGCAAATCCTGCAAGTGCACCTCTTCCAGGATTTAAAGAAGTGAAGCCTGTAGTATTTTCTTCAATTTATCCTATAGATTCCAATGATTATGAAGAATTGAAAGAGAGCATGGAAAAACTTAAGCTTAATGATGCCTCTCTTATCTATGAAAAAGATAATTCTCTTGCACTTGGTAATGGATTCCGTTGCGGTTTTCTTGGGTTGCTTCACTTGGAAATAATACAGGAGCGTTTGGAACGCGATTTTGATCAGGTTGTTATTTTTACAGCACCAAGTGTCCGCTATAAGCTTAAGCAGCAGGGGCGTGAAATGCAGTTTGTCGATAACCCTGCGGATTATCCAGATGGAAAAATAGAGGCTTCTGAAGAACCTTATATTGATGCAACAATTATTACTCCTGCGGAATATCTTGGCTCTATCATGGAGCTGTGCCGTATGAAACGCGGAACACAGAAAAACATGCAGTATCTTGATGAAAAGCGTGTAGAACTGACTTATGACATGCCTTTGTCAGAAGTTCTGTTTGATTTTTATGACAAGCTCAAGTCTTATAGCCGTGGTTATGCATCTTTTGATTATGAACTTACAGATTACCGTCCTACAGATTTGATAAAGATTGACATTCTTATAAACGGAAAGCCTGTTGATGCTCTTGCTCAGCTGTGCTATCGCCCAAGTGCTGTAGAGCGTGCAAAGGTTGTCTGCGAGCGTCTAAAAGGTGAGATTACACGCCAGCAGTTTAAGATAGCAATTCAGGGAGCTATAGGCAGCCAGATTATTGCGCGTGAAACTATAAGTCCTGTACGTAAGGATGTTCTTGCAGAGTGTTATGGTGGTGACGTAACACGAAAGAGAAAACTTCTTGAAAAGCAGAAGGCTGGTAAAAAACGAATGTTCCTTGCTGGCGAAGTAGAATTGCCACAGACAGCATTCCTTGCAGTCTTAAAGGAAAAAGAAGACAATTAAAATTGTTGGGGAATTTGTTTTAGAAAAAAATCTATTTCAGCACGGACTCTTTTTAGAAAAGATATTTCCGTGCTGAAAGCATATCCATCAGGAAAGTGCAGATATAAATATTCTCGTGGTTGAAGAAGTTTTCTAAGCTGTTCGTCAAGACTAATGTTTAAGTCTCGCTTGCTGCTGTTTTCTCCAAGTTTAAGTAAATCTTTGATTGTTTCAAGTGCCGTTCTTTCAGCACTATAAAATTTCGCTATGTTATTTTTTCGTTCTACTTTTTTGTGCGTGCATAGAAGTAAGTTTGTAGATGTATCTGCTTTTTTTATAAGTTCTTCTGCAATATTTTCTGTTATGAATGGAATATTTAGAGGAATGCCTGTTTTACCCAAATCAAAAAGATTTTGAACTCCATTAAATGTTGCTGCAAAACTGTCTGAATAAGATTTCATAGACTTGCTTGTCATCATAGTATGTTTTGATTTATTTGCAATCGGAAAAACACCAGAAGCAAATGCTGCATCATAATTTTCTAGTGGAAAAAGTTTGTTTGTAGAAAAAAGTCTTGTTACCTGTGCTGGGGTTCCCTTTGCATGTGTTAAGCCTATGCTGTAACTAAAATCCAGCCCTGTTATGAAAACTGGTTCATCCTGCGACTGTCTTAGCTTTAGTGCAATCAGCGTTGCTGCAAGTCCGACAGATCCCAACGGTTGAATAAAATCATCTATAATGTCTAGCTGTTTTAAATTTGCCAAAAACTTAGCATTAGTGTATTCAGATGCGAACCATACGGTTTTGTTCTTCATTGAACGCACAACTGAAGGTCTTGAAGCGATGTCGGCAAATAAAATAATGTCGTCCTGAAATTCCTGTACACCGATATATGCTTTCTGTATAACGTATTGACTTTCAAGGCTGACAACGGCATCTACGTGTATGTTTCGCCGTAAAATTGCAATTAGGGCTGCGTCTACAGCAATAACAAAACACTGCTCTATAATTTCTTTCGGTGTGCTGTCAAGACTTTCTCCTGCACCGCAAACAATAATAGGTTTGTTAATACTTTTGCATACTTCTGAAAGTTGTAATCCATCTGCCATCATTGGTAAGTTTTGAAATACATTTTTAGAAAACAGTCGTCCCATCTTTACAAGCGTAATTCTATTCATCCAGAATGACGCTGTTATTTCTTGAATGCCAGCAAAAACTGCATTGTACATCTGCACATTCAGCTGGATTCCAGCACTGAAGTCAATGCGTACAGCTCGCTTGTAAGTTCCTGTCTGTACAAGGTCGCGTATGTATCCGTCAAGCTCCAGCAAATTATTTGTTCCGCACAGAGTAATTTTACTGCTATATTCCTGTGGAATTGCTTGTTGGGCAATATAAAGTAGTTGTTCATCGTCCTGAATGGCAATTATTTTGCATGCAGGTGGTAATTTTTGCATAAGTACTTCTAGCCCATACCATAAGCAAGGTGCACAGATAACTATAATAGAGCCTTCAAGAAAAATTGAGTTCTGAATTATTGAAACTATAGATTTGAATGGATTATATTTTGAATAAAGAAAACGACTTTTATATTGTATTATTTTTACATTAGAAAAATCTCCGCTGGCATTTACCAGCAGAGGTTTTTCATATTGTTCATTACTCTGATTAGTCACCAAAGTTTGCGAAGTTGTCAAAGTAGGCCTGCCATACATTATTTTCTACTTTATCGGATGTCATGAGGGCATTTGTTACAGTAGAATTATTTGCAGACGCTATTCTATTCTT
>CACXDK010000283.1 GCA_902766345.1 uncultured Spirochaetaceae bacterium
GTGCAAAGAAAAATAAGACAATAAAAAGAATCGTTTTTCCAGATACAGTAAGGGTTATCGGCGGATTAAGCGGATATGAAGCCCTCGAAAGCGTAGTTCTTCCTGCAAGCCTTGAAAAAATTGCAAATGCAAGCATATCTACATCAAAAACATGCGGAATGTTTGAAGGCTGCAAATCGTTAAAATCAATAAATCTTCCTGCATCAATCAGAAGAATTGAAAAAGATTCATTCAAGGGCTGTGCCGCACTTACGGACATGGAAATTCCAGAAGAAGTAGTAATCAAGTGCGATTTTGCAGAAACCGCATTCACAGGCACAAACCTCAAGCTCATAACACAGAGCAAGCTTAGGAAACTTGGATACAGGGGACGTTTCTAGTAAAATATTTCAATAACGTTTCGTTAACTCCTATTCCCTATAAGCAAAAAATCCGCTAGAATAAATTTCAAGTAGATTCTGAACACATCTATTTTCATGCCATGTTCTTGAAAATAGATGTGAAATTTTTTAAACGAGGTCAAAAATGTCTACACCATTGGAAAATTACCTTGCGCAGTGTAACGGAAAACCATCTGCAGCAATGTGTGCGTATGTTGCAAATCTTCAGCAAGTTGCCGCAGTCGGTCCTGATATTGCAGCTTCCATCGTAAACGAACTGGAAAACCAGCGTTCCCACCTAAAACTTGTAGCATCTGAAAACTACTGTTCACTCAATGTTCAGGCTGCAATGGGAAACCTGCTCACAGACAAGTATGCAGAAGGATATCCAGAACACCGTTATTACGGAGGATGTGTAAACATCGATGCTGTTGAAAATACTGCAGCACGCGAAGCAGAAGCTCTGTTTGGTGCAGATTATGCTTATGTTCAGCCACATTCTGGTGCAGACACAAACTTGGTAGCATACTGGGCTATTTTGAGTGCAAAGGTAGAAACTCCTACTTTGGAAGAACTTGGAGTAAAATCTTTGAATGACCTTACAGCCGAGCAGTTTGATGAACTTAGAAAGAGATTCGGCAATCAGAAGCTCATGGGACTGGACTACTCTTGCGGTGGACATTTGACACACGGATACCGCATGAATGTTTCTGCCCGCATGTTTGAAAGCCATCCTTATGGTGTAGATAAAGAAACTGGTCTTTTAGACTATGATGCTATTGAAAAGCAGGCTATGGAAGTAAAACCTCTCATCTTGTTGACAGGTTTTTCAGCCTATCCAAGAAAGATAGACTTTAAGCGCTTCCGCCAGATTGCAGACAAATGTGGTGCAGTTCTCATGGTAGACATGGCACACTTTGCAGGTCTTGTTGCTGGAAAAGTTTTTGAAGGCGATTATGATCCTGTAAAATGGGCAGATATTGTAACAACAACAACTCACAAGACTCTTAGAGGTCCTCGTGGAGCTATGATCTTGTGTAAAAAAGAATTTGCTGATTATGTAAATAAAGGATGTCCAATGGTTCTTGGCGGACCTCTCGGTCATGTTATGGCAGCAAAGGCTATTGCATTTAAGGAAGCTAGAACTCCTAAGTATCAGGAATGGGCTCATAATGTAGTAAAAAATGCAAAAGCACTTGCAGAAGGCTGTAAAGCTCACGGAATGCCTTTGCAGACTGGCGGAACTGACAACCACCTCATGCTTGTAGACGTAACTGGCTATGGTCTTACAGGAAAGCAGGCAGAAGCAGCATTGTTTAAGTGCGGAGTTACAGCAAATGCAAATGCTCTTCCTTATGACAAAAACGGAGCATGGTGGACAAGCGGAATCCGTATTGGTACACCAGGTCTTACAACTTTGGGCATGAATGAAGAAGATATGAAGGAAGTTTCCAACATTATTGACTTTGTTCTAAAGAATACAAAGCCTGGCGTTACAAAAGAAGGAAAACCTGCTAAGGGCAAGATTGACATTTCTGATGAAATTGTTTCTGAAGCACGTGCCCGTGTAAACAAACTTTTGTCTGCACATGTATTGTATCCAGAACTTGATTTGGACTTCCTTAAAAAAGAATTTGTAAAATAATTTTTTAACTCTTCCAAATATGAGCTCCTGTCCTAAATTCTTACAAGGACAGGAGTTTTTTGTTTCTTTTATTAGAACCCTTGAAATACATGTCGTTTTTTGATAGCATATACAAAATATTACTATAGTAAGGTATTTTAAATGGTTTACACAGATACAAGAGACAAAAGCGTCAAGGCTGATTTCAGGACAGCTGTATTAAACGGTATGAATGCCCAGACTGGCGGACTGTACATTCCAACATCTTTTCCAAAACTGGACAAAAATTATCTTTCTAAAATTCCAGAACCTTCTTTCCGTGAAATTGCCTTTGAAATGGCAAAACCTTATGTAGAAGGTGAAATTCCAGATTCAGATCTTGAATCTATCATTCAGGATGCATACCCTTTTATGCCTCAGATTGTTCCAATTGATCCTGTAACTTACGTACTCGAGCTTTTCCATGGTCCAACCTGTGCATTCAAGGATTTCGGTGCACGCTTTATGGCTCGCGTAATGTCATATTTTAACAGAAATGAAAATGACAATCTTCATATTTTAGTTGCTACAAGCGGTGACACAGGTTCTGCTGTAGGAAGTGCATTCCACAATGTTCCTGGAATAGATGTAACAATCCTCTACCCTGATGGAAAAATTTCACCACTTCAGGAAAAACAGCTTTCTACATTTGATGGCAATGTACGTGCCCTTAAGGTAAAGGGAACATTTGACGACTGCCAGAAGCTTGTAAAAACAGCATTTACAGATGTAGAGCTGCGTAATAAATTCAGATTGTCTTCTGCAAATTCAATTAACATTTCTCGTTTGCTTCCTCAGAGCTTCTACTATATGTATTCCTCTTTGGTTGTAAAAAACAGAATTCCTCATGACAGCAAGATTGAAAATCCTTCTATCTTAGCTGTTGTTCCAAGTGGAAATTTCGGAAACCTTACCAGTGGTCTTATTGCTTATGAAATGGGCGCTCCTATTGCCGGTTTTGTTGCAGCCACAAATGCAAATCATACTATTCCAGACTGGATTGCAACTGGCGATTACAACACTCGCCCATCTGTAGCTACATTAAGTAATGCTATGGATGTTGGTGCTCCAAGCAACTATGAAAGAATTGCTTTCATGTATGATCTTGAACAGGTTCGCAAAATGTTTGCTTCATACTGGACAGACGACAAGGGAACTCTTGAAGCTGTTAAGCTTTGTAATGAAAAGACTGGTTACATCATTGATCCTCATGGTGCTGTTGCATGGAAAGCATGGAACGACATGAGAAATGGTGGAATGGAAAAGATTATAAACGGCGATAAGGGTGATGTTTCTAAACCTGGCATGACAGCAAATGTTCCTTCTTGGGGACAGGAAGTTGTAAACAAGAATGCTGTAGGAATTATCCTTGAGACAGCTCACCCTGCAAAGTTTGGTGCAACTGTACAGAATGCTATTGGAAGAGCACCTGGAATGCCTGACAGACTTGAAAAAGTAATGCATCTTGAAGATCGTGCAATTCCAATGGAAAAGGATTACGACAGCTTTAAGAGCTGGCTTACAGAAAATCTTTAATTCTATTGTTTAAAAATAAAAAAGGAACTGATTAAGGTTTTGCCTTTCAGTTCCTTTTTTTTATTATTACATATTTTCGTATGTCTGAACTTCGTCTTCCAGATGTTCTATTTTAACACCTGCTATCTTAAACATTTCCATTGAATCTGCTTCATCATGATAATGTTTTTCACAGACAACCCGTTTTATTCCGCAGTTTATCAAAAGCATGGCACAGGTTCTGCATGGAGTCATCTTGCAGTATACGGTAGCCCCATCTATTGAAACTCCCCTTTTTGCAGCCTGACAGATTGCATTCTGCTCTCCATGTACGGTCCTTACACAATGTTGAGTAACAGAACCGTCTGCATGAAGAACTTTTCTCATAAGGTGACCAACATCATCACAATGAGGCAAGCCTGCAGGAGAGCCTGCATAGCCCGTAGCAAGAATCTGGTTGTCACGGACTATAACGCAGCCCAATCTGCCTCTGTCACAGGTAGAACGTTTGGCAATGGAACGCGCCACTTCCATGAAGTATTCATCCCATGTCGGACGATGATATTTTTCTTCTTCTTCCATAAATCTCTTATTTTACTGCTTCAAATATAATATCTGCAATGAAAACAAGTGCAAGAATCCATGTTACCATAGGAATATCCTTTGCTTTCTTGCCTACAATTTTGCAGATTACATAAGAAATAACGCCCCATGCGATTCCCTTTGAAATTGAATAAGAGAAAGGCATTACCATAATTGTAATGAATGCTGGAATTCCTTCTGTAGGATCATCAAATTTAATTGAAACAATAGATTTCATCATAAGATAGCCAACAAAAACCAATGCAGGAGCTGTTGCTGCAGATGGAATGAGAGCAAACAAAGGTGTAAGGAACAAAGCAAGAATAAAGAATATTGATGTTACAACAGAAGAAAGACCTGTACGTCCACCAGCTGCTACGCCAGATGTAGACTCTACAAAACTTGTAACTGTAGAGGTTCCAAGACAAGCACCTGCAACAGTACCTACTGCATCTGCAAGAAGAGCCTGTTTTGCATTTACAATATTTCCATCTTTATCTTTTAAATTTGACTGCTCAGCAATTCCCATCAGAGTTCCAATAGTATCAAACATGTCTGTGAAAAGGAATGTAAAGAAAACAACAAAGAATTTTAATGTAAATATATTTGCAAATTCAAACTTAAATAGATTTGGAGCTGATGGAACAGAAACTGGAGTCCAATTTTCAGGAACGGAAGTAACACCAAATGGGATTCCAATTATTGTTGTAAGTACAATGCCAACAAGGATTGCACCTGGAACTTTACGGAGATAAAGAATGATTGTAATTATAAGTCCTATTACAAATACCAAAGCAGATGCATGTCCAAGATTGAGATTTTCAAAACCTATTATTGTACCTGTATCTGTACCGACAATACCAGCGTTAACAAGTCCAATAAGGGTTATAAAAAGGCCAATTCCTACTGCAACAGCTTTTTTTAATGTTGCAGGAATAGACTTTATGATTGCTTCGCGAATTCCAACAAGGGAAAGAATTATAAAAAGGATTCCTTCCATGAAAACAGCCGTCAAAGCAAACTGCCAAGAGCAACCCATGCCAAGAACTACTGTATAAGTAAAAAACGCATTAAGACCAAGTCCTGGTGCAAGAGCTACAGGAAGATTTGCAACAAATGCCATGACAAGTGTAGCAATAGCTGAAGAAATTGCTGTAGCGGTAAATACAGCATTCCATGACATACCTGAAGCAGACAGAATACCAGGATTTACTGCAAGGATATAAGACATTGCAAGAAATGTGGTTATACCAGCAACAACCTCTTTACTGACTGTAGTTCCTCTCTCTTTTAGCTTAAAAAATGTTTCCATAAAGGTAATCCTCCTAAGACACCTGTGTAAGATTAAAGAAGTATAGCATTTATCAATATTTATGTCATTAATGCATGGTTTTGAAAATTTTTAGAAATTTGCATTTTTCTTTTGTAAAGTTATTGACAAAAAAAGTGAAAATCTATATAGTGTAATCATCACTTGCGGTAGTCATATAACGGCTCATTATCTCAGCCTTCCAAGCTGATGACGAGGGTTCGACTCCCTTCTACCGCTCTAAAAAGCTAACCTAA
>CACXDK010000284.1 GCA_902766345.1 uncultured Spirochaetaceae bacterium
ACAATCTTTCCGTCTTCTATTAACTTGCGGAATTCAGAAAAATCTATTAAATCATCAGGTTTTGAAGAAAATATAAGGTTAAATAAACCAAACAGACTGATTGCAATCAAAATGAATACAAAAATAGGCATGCGAGGTTTATTGGAATTATTATCTCCGTTTCCACCCTCTTTTTTGTCATTTTCATCTATTGATAACTTGAAAAAGCCGTAAGGATCATATTCGTCTTTTTTCTTATCATCATCCTTTTTATTTTCATTATCGCTCATATAACCTCAAAATAAGTGACATCCGAAAACTTAATTTCAGAGTATCCCATAATAATCTTGTTACTATACAATATATTAAAAAAATTGTCTTTAGTCGATATAAAATTCATTAATGAAGTGTTATTTTGTCTTGGAAGGAATAAGGGGGCAAGTCAATAGCAAAGGCATTCAGCATAGTTTACAGAAGGTAAACCATGCTGAGCGTCAAAATTAATATTTTACAAGGTAATTATCGTTATTTGTAGAATAGAATGCAATCAATTCAGAAGCAAACTTTTCCTGAAGATTTGCCTTGTATTCTTCTATTGTAGAAATATAATTCAAAGTAGTCTGCGGTGTCTTATTGCTCTGAACTTTATTACGTCCAGCATTATACATAGCAAGACCTGCAATTTCATTTCCAGCAGTTTCAATGCAATACTTCAAGTGAGACATTCCATAATATGCAGAAATTCGAGGATCAAAAAACTCTTCTTCTGAAAGTTTTGGAAATGAACTGCTGTTCAACTGAAAAAGCCCGCGGTCAATAGTACCATTAACATTTGTATGCTTTGCCTTTATATTGAACATACTTTCTGCATAAGCAAGTGAAAATGCAAGTGCTGGCGAAATATTAAACTCAGAAGCTGCATCAAGAATGGCAACAGCAACATCTCTGTTTCCTGTAACATGAGTGTAGAACCATTCTACAGCACTCTTACTCTGCTGCTGGCGGTAAAAAACCAAACCTGCATCTGAATTTGAAAGAGGAAAGTCAAATTTCATGCCGACATCTGTTTCTTCTGTAAAATCAGCAACAAAATCAATTTCCCCATCAACAATTTTTTCATCAGCAGCCATTAAAGCAGAAAGTTCTTTGTCAGAAGTAGCTTTATCTGCATCAGAATAAGATTCTTCAGTTGCCTCCCTTGAATTTTTAGAAACAAGGGGAACTACATTACTCTCGCTGTCTGCTGGAAAAAATACAAATACACAAACACATGTAATAATAAGAAAGAGACAGACAGATAGTGAACCAAAACCTAGCTTTACCAAATTTTCTCTCTGTGGATCCATTATGTAACTCCAATTTATCTAACTGGCACGATTTTGTCACAAAACTATGTTTTTGGCAAGCAGAATTTTGAAATATTTACGGTTTATTACCTTTATTTTCGCTATTTAAGAATTTCAATACCTAAAATTTCAATATTTAACAATAGAAGAATCAGAAAGAACCTTACTGTCTCTGCTGAAAAATACATAATGCGCATGTTTTGCACTTAATTCAGATATAAAGAAAGAAACGTCAACTCCAGTTTCCTCAGAAGGAATTGCAAAACCAACAACAGAAGCACAGTCCTTTATGCGACGTGCACAATGTTTCATGCTTGCAACAAAAGCCTCTTTTTCCTCCTCAGAAGAAGGAAGTTTATCTGCAACAGGAATAAGAAACACATACTGTTTTTTTTCTTCCAAAACCTTCAGAAAATCCCTAAAACTTGCAAGAAATTCTTCATTATAACTTTCTTCATCACAACCAATCTGAGTCCAATTAAGTTCAATGCAAGAAAAAGAATTAACAGATCTGGCATATTCTTCAGTAATACACAGATTTCCACCCAAAACAGGAATATTCTGCACAGAACATTCAGTTCCATCTAGAAAATAAAGTTTATTATCTTTTGACAAAAATTGTTTTTCTAATTTCATAGCGCTAGTATATCGTTTTTTTATATCTCTGAAAATAGCAAAAACTCTTCCTTGATGTACATATAGTACGGAAGAGTTTTTTTTGCGAAAATTACAAGTAATAAATGTGCGGTAAAGCAGAATGAACTATTCTGTTAAAACCTTAATAACTTCAGCCTTATCCTGAGTTGTAAGAATCTGAGCACGCTTATCAGCAGACTTAAACAAAAGGCTTACTTCTGCCAAAAACTGAAGATGTGGACCAGTCTTATTTACAGGAGAAAGTGTCATAATAAATATGCGACATGGCTCCTGATCAAGGCTGTCAAAATCTACAGGATTATCTGAAATTCCAATACAAGCAACCAAGTCTGAAACAGAATCAGTTTTTCCATGAGGAATAGCAATACCGTGTTTCATACCTGTTGACATCTTACGTTCACGATCAAGCACGCACTCTTTAGCTGCTTCTTTATCTGTAACTTTCCCTGCTTTTACGAGAACGTCCAGCAACTCATCAATAATTTCTTCTTTTGTAGTTCCTTTTAAGTGGAGATCTACAGTATCAAGTGTTAAAACAGTTCTTAAGTCCATACCTTTTATATTAAGTTTACTAACTGAAATTGTCAAGGACAAAATCTTCTATAAGCAATAAAAACTTACAATTTTCAGCCACCTGCAACAGGCAGATGGCTTTATCTAAGTTTCCAAACGGATGATTATCTTCTATAAATTATCATTAAAAAACTTCTCAAGAGCCTCTGCAGCAGCCTCTTCATCATCACCCTCTATTTTTACACAAACCTGATGATTTTGCTTTGCTCCAAGGCTCATTACCGAAAAAAGACGCTTTGCATCTACACTTTTACCATTGCAGGAAAGTGTTATTTTGGAAGCATAAGTTTTTGCAACTTTTACCAATTCTCCACCTGGGCGGGCATGAATTCCAAGTGTGTCTGTAATTGTGTAAGTAAATTCCTTCATATTAAACTCCTAGATTTATAGCATTCTCAGAATTAATTGTTCTGATTTTATCACGCAATGCAAGTATGCGGGATGGTGATACAGAAAGTTCATCTATTCCCATAGAAACAAATTTTTCCGTAAGTTCAAGATCCCCTCCAAGTTCTCCGCAAATTCCAACCCAGCAGCCGTGCTTATGTCCATTTTCAATGGTCATTTGAATTTCACGGAGCACCGCAGGATGATGCGGATCATAAAAACTTTCCAGCCGTGAGTTCTGACGATCTATTGCCAAAGTATACTGAGTAAGATCATTTGTGCCAATTGAAAAAAAGTCAACTTCCTTAGCAAGATCTTCGCTCATCATTACAGCAGCAGGGGTTTCTATCATAATTCCCTGCTCAACATTTCCATAAGGAATGTTTTCTTTATTGAGCGAATAACATACATCCGAAGCAATTTTTTTAATACGACGAACTTCATCAACGCTGATAATCATCGGATACATAATTGCAAGATTTCCAAATGCACTTGCTCGGAAAATAGCACGCAGTTGAGTCTTAAACAAATCAGGCCTGTCAAGACATATTCTTATGGCACGGAATCCCATGGCGGGGTTTTCTTCTTTATCAAGTTTAAAATAATCAGCCTGTTTATCAGCACCAATGTCTAAAGTTCTGATAATTACTTTTTTGCCGTTCATCTTTTTAGCCACATTTCTGTAAGCAACAAACTGCTCTTCTTCTGTAGGGTAAGTGTGGCGACCAAGATAAAGAAACTCACTTCTAAAAAGTCCTATTCCTTCTGCATCATTTTCAATTGCAAGTTCTGCATCTGAAACAGAGCCGATATTCGCATATACATTTATTTTTTTACCGTCAAGGGTAACACTTTCCTTTCCCTTTAACAGCTTTAAAAGCTCTGACTTTTCATTACATTCTTTTTGAAGGATTTTTTTCTTTGCAAGAGTTTCTGCATCAGGCTCAATAATTAACTCGCCAGCAAAACTGTCTACAATGCCAACTTTTTCATTCCAGTCAGGATCAATAATTACTCCAGTCAAAGCAGGAATATTCATTGTCCGTGCAAGAATAGCCGTATGCGATTGTGAAGAACCATACTTTGTTACAAATGCAAGGATTTTTGTTTTATCCAAAGCAACAGTTTCAGCAGGCGTTAAATCATCCGCACAAAGAATTGAAGGTTCTGCATCAGAAACACCGCCTTCACTTTCAAAGCAATCACACTCACCTTCTCCATTGCAAAGAATACTTACAACACGGCGAGCAATATCTTTAATGTCAGCCGAGCGTGCATTCATGTATTCATCTTCCATTTCAGAAAAAATCTGACTGAGTGATTCACCACTTTGAAAAACAGCATACTCTGCATTTGCATTTTCATCGCGTATTAAAGAATAAACTGAATCTGTAAAATCATCATCGCCAATCAGCATGGACTGAACATCAAAAATAGCAGCAGCTTCTTCGCCAATTTCCTGAGATGCTTTTTTGTAGATTGATTGAAGTTGGGCAACAGCAATATCACGAGCTTTATTAAAGCGTTCTATTTCTGCTTCTGTGTCTGTAATTTTATGAAGGCTTGTGTCCCAGGCAGTTTTTTTGAAGATTTTAATTTTACCTACTGCAATTCCATTGTAAATGGATTTACCATTACACCTTTTCATACCGTCTGTCTCCTTATTTAAGGTGATTTTTTCCAGTTCTGCCCGAGTATTGAAGAATCAACCGAGGTCACAGTCCGGTAATTTTATTTTTGTCAGTATAACATCAAACAAAATTCTACTCAAGAAAAAAATATAACAAAAAAATAAAAAAAATTATTTGACAGAATTAAACTTTTAAAGCAATAATGGATTTAAATCAAAAGATTGTTACGGACTAAGCCGGCAAAACTTTTTACCAAATCGAGAAAGGTAATGGGTTTTGCCTTTTTCATTTTAAATCTATTTGTCACAGCGGATAAAGAAAATGCTGCTCAGGAGGTTCAAATGAACAAATATGATGGACTAGCCCGTATCATCATTCAAAATGTAGGTGGAAAAGCTAACATTTCCAGCATAACACATTGTGTAACAAGACTTCGTTTTAAACTCAAGGACGAAAGCAAAGCACAGACAGAAATCTTAAAAGATACAGACGGCATCGTAAACATCCTTAAAGCAGGAGGACAGTATCAGGTTGTAATCGGACAGCATGTTGCAGATGTATACGATGCTGTAATTGCAGTCGGACATCTTGAAAACCTTGCGGAAATTCAAAATGACGGACCTAAAGAAAAGCAAAGTCCTTTCAATACATTTGTTGGAATTGTTACAGGAGTTTTCACTCCATTCCTTGGCATTCTTTCTGCATGTGGTATCATCAAAGGTCTTCTTGCACTCTGTAGTGCAACAGGCTGGCTTAACACAGCGGGGGGAACATACAACTTCCTCATGGCAATAGGAGATTCCGCATTCCTTTTAATGCCAGTAGTTCTTGGTTACACAGCTGCAAAAAAATTCAAGCTACCAGAACTGGAAGGCATAATGCTCGGGCTTATAATGGTTTATCCTGAGCTTAAACTTTTTGCTCCAATAGGTGTGCTTGCAAAAGATTCTCTCAGCATTTTCAACATTCCAGTTTTGTGGCCAGCAGCAGGTTATACAAGTTCTGTAATTCCAATCATCTGTGCAGTAGCTTTTGGTGCCTGGTTTGAAAGACTTTATAAAGACCATGTACCTAATGCAGTTAAAATTTTCGCAGTTCCACTTATTACTTTGCTTGTAACAACCTGTGTAACCTTCTGGGTAATCGGACCTGTTTCATCTTTACTTTCAACAATTCTTTCTAAAATCTTTACAGCACTTTCTTCATTTAGTCCAATCATTACAGGACTTTTGATCGGTTTCTTCTGGCAGATCCTTGTAATGTTCGGACTTCACTGGTCACTTGTTCCTCTTGCAATGATTAACTTTACAATGCTCAATGCAGGCCAGGGACCAGGAGACACAATCCTGGTTGCAATGTTCGGAACAACTTTTGCACAGACTGGTGCAGTAATAGGCATCATGCTCAAAACAAAAGATAAGAAGCTAAAGTCACTATGTCCTCCAGCAATCATTTCAGGAATTGCAGGTGTTACAGAACCAGCAATTTACGGTGTCACACTTCCTAAAAAAGCTCCATTTTTCCGTACTTGCGGAATTGCAGCCGTAGCAGGTGCTGTTTTGTGTGCACTTGGAGTTGTAGGAACAGGAATGGCAGGCATGGGTATTTTCGGATACCCTGCATACATCGGAACAGCCGCATCCGCTGCTTATGGTTCAATTCCAGAAGGAAGCATTTCTAAAATGATAATTGCTGTAATTGTTTCAATGGCTTCACTTGCAGCAGGATTAATTTCAGAACTTATCTTCTACAAAGATGGAACTTCTGAAAAAAAATCGACAGCCAGTATAGAAACAAAATCAGTCGAAGTTGTCTCCCCGCTTTCAGGAAATGTAGTCGCAC
>CACXDK010000285.1 GCA_902766345.1 uncultured Spirochaetaceae bacterium
GTATATGGTTCTGGAGTTACATTATCAGAATCTTTTGCAGACGCTGCAGACTCGCCATGAACCTGTACAACAGGAACAAATGGAATGAAACAAGAAATGAGTAAGATAAAAAATATAGTTCTTTTTTTTCTTAACATCGTTCTCCAAATAAAGCCGTTCCAATGCGAACCATTGTACTGCCTTCCTGTATTGCTATTTTATAATCTCCGCTCATTCCCATACTCAGTTCTGAAATTGGAAGCTCAGAGAATTTTTCATTAATTTCATCTTTTAATAAACGAGTTGTCTCAAAAGAATGCCGTATTGCTTTTTCATCATCAGTAAATGGAGCCATAGTCATAAGTCCAATTGGCTTTATGTGAGGATATAATCCTTTTTCAAAATTTTCTAAGGATACAAACAGAGCCGTTTTATCAGCATATCCAGACTTAGAGTCTTCACCTGTATGAATTTCAAAAAACACATCAATAGATTTATTAAGCTTTGCACACTGCTTTTCTATTTCAACAAGAAGCTCTTCCCTATCTACAGACTGAATGCATGAAGCTATTTCTACAGCCTTCTTTACTTTATTTGATTGCAAAGAACCTATTATATGCAGTTCAAAAGCTTTTTCTGCCTGCTTAATTTCCGTAAACTTTGAATATGCTTCCTGAACCCTATTTTCCCCAAACAAAGTCTGCCCTGTTTTTAGGGCTGCCAAAACATCTTCTGCAGGATGAAATTTACTTACAGCACAAAGTTTTACACAACCTTCACTACGTCCAGCATCAGATACGGCCTTTTCAATTTGCTCTGTAACATTTTTAAAATTATCACAAATCTGTTCTTCGGTCATACAATTTCCTTACTCTGATACAGTCAGTTTAGCAGAATTAAGACTTTCAGACAATCTAAGAAAATCTTCAACCGTAAGATTTTCAGCACGTTCAGAAGGAGAAATAGCAGCATCTGAAAAAACAGAAAGAGCATTAATACCTTGTGGTAATACAGCTTTTATATTATTCAAAAGAGTTTTTCGCCTTTGAGAAAACAATGCATGAACAAGACGCACAAACAAAGCAGGATCAGAACATTTTACCAAAGACTCATCTTTTGGCTCAAAAAGTACAGCCTGAGAAGCAACTTTAGGACGAGGCCAGAAATTTCCAGGAGCAAGTTCAATTCCAGGTTTCAGAACATATTGCCACTGGCATAAAACACTGAATGCAGAATAGTTCTTGGTAGAAGGTCTTGCTCTCATTCTGTCTGCAACTTCTTTTTGAACCGTAAATACACATCTGTTAAAGATGTACCCTTTTGTAATGGTATCAGCAATGAATGTAGCCGCAATATTATATGGAAGGTTACCAAAAAGCTTTATGTTTCCAGAACCGACTTCAACAGCTTTCATTTCTGGCAGCCAATTTTTTAAGACATCACCTTCTTTTATTCTAAAATGGTTATCATCTTCATATTCTTTGAAAAAATCATGAAGTAAAGCAATAAAACCTCTATCTATTTCAAAAACAGTAAGATTTGCACCTTTATTTAAGATTTCATTTGTCATGCACCCCAGTCCAGGGCCTATTTCCCACACAAAATCATCTTTATGAATATCAAGCATATTTACAATGCTTGTACGAGCCGCAGGATTTACCATAAAATTCTGTCCGAATTTCTTTTGCATGGCCATTCCATTTTCGTCCATGACATTTTTTAAAACGGCTGGTGAATTATAGTCAGGTATACTCATTATTATCCTCTGGCAAAAAATCTAACAAAAAACATTATAAGACAATACAATACATTCAGTATAACACTAAATATAGGTGAAAGAAAAGGGATGATTAAACTAAAAACAATTCCTACAACCGCAAGCACAAAAAACAAACTTATTAAAGGAGAAACTATTACAGTCGCAATAATTCCTATAGGATTAACACTGCCAAATTCACATATACATACAGGCGATGTAGCAATAAAAGCACTTGCAGATGAAGAAACAGAATTTGCAATGTACGGGGGAAAAATAAAAGCAATATATTGCATAATAAAGTTTCCGCAAACTAAAATTCCAAGCAAAGCTGCATAAGAAAGCATAAATGCCACTGTAAACACATCTTGAGGACGAATAACAATGTGCAACAGAAAAGCAAAGGCAAGTACAGAAACAAAGCAATCCTTTTCTATACGGCATTTAAAAAACGTCAAAATCATAATAATCATGGAAAACAAAAACGCCCTGAATAACGATGGCGAAAATCCTGCAAACCATACAAAAAGCAAAATGCCCGAAAACTTTGCCAAGGGCTCATATTTTTTCCCGAATATCTTTGAATACAAAAGCCCTGTAAAAGAAGCCATAAAAGAAAGATGCATCCCACTTAACGCAAGAATATGGGAAAGCCCTGCATTGCGAAAAGATTTTTCAACATCAGACATTAAATACTCTCGAGAACCAGAAAGCAGCGATATTATTAATCCTCCAGCATTGCCCCAAGACGAAAGAAGCCGTTTAAAAGCCCTTCTGCAAACTGCTCTAATCTTATAAATCCTGCCAGTATAACCAAGACAATTTTCTAAAGAAGATACCTGAAAACACTGTCGCTGCTCGTTCCAAGCACCTTTAAGGCACAGATTTTCCCCCTGTTCGAAATATGCTCCTGAATAAAATTCTATAATTTTAGAAGGAATAAGAAGAGGTAGAAAACCTTTAGCAGAAGAATTTACCGTGCAAGTTCCTACAACGCCACAAACCTTTTGCACAGACATTGTAGCCGAATACACATTTCCCGATGATAATCTGGCAGGAGAAGATGCCAGACTTCCCTGCACCATCGAAATATTTTTTACAGAAACAACAGCCTTACAGCCAGAATTTCTTACAGTAATAAATTTTCCATACAAAGCAATTGCACAGAAAATTGCAGAAAGTACTACACAATTAAGCTTTACCATTTTAATTGGGCAAGTGCATTTCTAGCTGCGTTAGTTATGTACTGAGGATAATCAAGATACGTAACATAAAGCAGATAGTCAAATGCAGTCTTATCACCCAAACCTCCAAGTGCTTTAATTACAGAAAGAACAACAGACTCCGCAGGAGCATCATTCATTTCCATACTTTTGTTAAGATAATCCAGATATGTCGAAAGCACTTGACCTGTTGTAGAACAAGCCACAGAGGCAATATTACTTATAATCTGAGAAAATTCTTCATCCGAAAAATATCCCTCTTCATATTCATTGCTGGCAATAGCAAAAAATTCCGTAGCCTTTTTTGCAGATTTTGTCCATTTGGTTTCAGCAATAAGCTGCATCATAAGTAGCTGAACTGCAACATCATCTTGTGTCGGTGTAATACTGGATTTTCCTCCCATATATGTAATTACATCAGATAATGCTTTTTCTGCCACTTCTCCCTTAATTTTTTTAGAAATAATTTCATTATTTGATAAAATCTGCAAAATCTTTAGTTTTTCAGAGGATTTTGCACTTGAAAACATTAAAAGAATTTCATTTCCACTATTATTGGCAAGAGGTCCAAATGCATCTTCCAGAAAAGACTTATTTCCTTGCCAAAGCCCCATAAAATCAGCCATAAACAAAAGATTAAATGAAGTTTTGTTACCATGGCTTTTTAAAAATCTAACACAGGCTTTAGTAACGTCATCCATGTCAGATTTTTCAGGCATAAACGACGATTTTTGAATTTTCTCAGATATATAAGCATTTATAAGCGAAAGATTATTATCAGAAGGAAAATAATTCATCTTCTCTACTACAGAAGCTTGTATTTCTTTATCAGAAAAAGATTTAAATATATTCCCTAATTCAGAAGAAATCTCACACTTTTGCTCTGTAGTAACATTATTTACATCAATTGCTTTTACAGCCGCTGCCATAAGGGCATTTATATCAGAATCTTCACCGATTGACTGTCTTGATTCAAAAGCAAACCTGATAGCCTTTAACGGAATTGAATTATCATTAAAATCAGAAGCTTTTTTTATGGCTTCAATTTTTTGAGCAATGTTTCCTTTTACAAAATCAATTTCATATTGCGGAACTGCATATAAAAAGGAAGATGCGCAGATATCTAGCAGAATTATTAAAGAAAGTGTAACAAAACCTTTGCGTTTTCCCATTAGAATTTAAGCTCCTTTATGATTGATTCCAGCTCCTTTTTATAGCAATATCACGTTCAATCTCGCTTTCAGAAACTGTTGAATAGACATAATTTATAACAGTATTCTTCATGTCAACATTTATCTTTTTGCATTCAAAGTGCAAACGAGATTGATTCATGGCTCTGTTATATTCAACCGCTTTTATTACACCAAACATTTCCACAGGAGAACTGCTCAAAGTAAAAGCAAGCTTTACGTGTATTTTATTTTTGCCCTTTCCGCCTACACGGATAAGAGCACCATCTTCACTTATATCTTCCAGAACACATTTATATGCATCTGACATAATAATGTCGTCTGAAGAAGTAAGATGGGACTTTACAAGATACAGCGAAGCTTCTATATGACAGCTGGCACGTATAGACTGCCGCTTCTGTGCCCGTTCAAGTTTAGTGCTATGTTCAATAAATAAACAGTTACGAGCCTGAAAGGTTCCAACTTCATTTACAACTGTATCAAATACATAGCAGGCATCTTCTTTACGCCAAAAATAAACACTTACACGCTTGTTCAGCCAATCATCAGGAGAAAGAACAAAGACTTTCTTTATATTTGGCATTCCAGGAGTTTTTGTAATCTGTCTAGGAACATCAAGGGCAATATTTTTTTCCGTGTTTCCAATTACTTTTGAAGAAAAAACACCTTTTCCATCATAAATAAGGGTAACTTTCTGCCCCACATCAATAAAATGAGAGGTCAAAATCTGTTGAGAATTTTCAACTCCCAATGCAATTTTTGCACGGAGTTTATTCATTTTTTCAACAAACAGCTGATCTGTCAAACTTAAGGAAGAGCCAGAACGATGTACGCTCGACATAAATAAGGACATGCACTTATTTAGTACAGTAACAGAAGTAAAAATAGAACAGGAATCAAGAATTTCACATTTATTAATAAGTGAAAGCAAAGTTCTTATTTCATAAGAAGAGAAGCCTTCTTCATAACCTTTTGCATAAAATTTTATTGTATATCTGTAATTGGCATATACACGCGCTAAAATAATGAGTAAAGCTATAGCGACAAGTATAATAATAAGTACGTTATAGTTCAAATTGACCTCGCTTTTATTATAGTTTATACTATACACCAAAATACATGAAAAAAAAATATCTTTTTATTGAATTTATATTGTTTTTTTTCCTTTTAGTAATACCTCCTTTATTAGCAACTTCGGAAACTCCATTAGGACTAAATTCGGGGGCATTTTCCTGGACTCCTCTTTTTGAACAGCTGCTCATTTCGGTTCTTTTAACGGTACAGTATGTAAAAGCCATACAGACAAAAACTCCTCAATGCAGCAAAGTGCCTTTTTATGCCCTTTCCAAAGGAACAATCACGCTCGGAATGTTGCTTATTGTATACACTATTATAGAAACTGTATCTTTTTTTATACCATCTATAGTGCATAATTCCATTTCTAAAGCTGTTGAAATGCCTGTTTCTGTAATAAGCTGGTTTCATTTTATTACAGGAATATTTGTAAGTGCTTTTTATGAAGAAGCTTTATACAGACAGTTCATGCCAGAAATTTCTTTATTGCTAATTCAGGATATTCATTTTAAATCTGAAAAACAAAAACAATGGATTAAAAACGGTATTGAAGGTATATGGATTTTAATTTTCGCTTTTTCTCATCTTTACATAGGGATTCCTGCTGTGTTGAACGCACTGTTCTGCGGAATCATCCTGAGGAGATGTTTTAAAAGCACTGGCAACCTACTTGCTGGCACTCTCGCCCACTTTACCTACAACTCTTTGCTGGTAACCTTCTATTTTCTTTGTCGGTAGTTTTTTTTAGACACGGATAAATTGTGGCATCAGGCAGTCTCCAGAGAATCAAGGGAACGGAAAGAAGTGATGGCAGTATATATTTTTTTCAAA
>CACXDK010000286.1 GCA_902766345.1 uncultured Spirochaetaceae bacterium
CGTTTTATGAGGCTCCGTTTTAATTCTGTGCCAATGGATCAGCCAGGACGTTATTTTTATATAAAAGATGAAGATACAAAAGATTACTGGTCTGCATCGTGGCAGCCTGTAGGTAAAAAACTTGACCTTTACAAGAGCGAATGTCGTCATGGAACTGCATATACAAAGATAACTTCTTCTTATTCAGGCATTACTTCTGAAACTACATATTTTGTTCCGCTTGGACAGACTTTTGAATATTGGCGGCTTAAGCTGACAAACAATAGTGACCGTGTACGCAAGCTTCGAACCTTCTCTTACTGTGAATTTTCAAACCAGTGGTCTACGGAGCAGGATCTTGTAAATCTACAGTATTCCCTTTTCATTACAAAAGGTCAGTTAAAGGATAATATCCTGTCCATTTCAATTCATGATAACTTCCTCAAGCAGAATCCGACACAGGCGGTTCAGGTTGGCGGAGATGTTTCCATGAATACTTGGATGACTCTTATTGGTTCTGACATAACAGGCTATGACACAGATAGAAATGCTTTCATTGGTACTTACGGAAGCTACAAAGAGCCTCAGGTTCTTGAAAATGGTATCTGTACAAATTCCAATGTGTATGGGGATTCTGGCTGTGGTACATTGCAGTCTGACATTACACTTAAGCCTGGCGAATCAAAAGAAATTATGATTATGCTTGGAATTGGCAGTGCTGATGTCTATGGTAAAAAGGCCATTGCTGAATTTGGTTCTATTGCTCGGGCAGATGAAGAACTTGTAAAACTCAAGAAGAGTTGGCATTCTAAGCTGGATAGTTTTATTGTTAATACACCTGATGCAGATATAAATCATACTATTAATATGTGGGGACTTTATAACTGTATCATTACTTTTGCATGGAGCCGTGCCGCTTCTCTTGTATATAATGGAGAACGTGACGGACTTGGCTTTAGAGATTCTGTTCAGGACATTCTTGGCGTTTCGGCTGCTATTCCAGAAGAGGCAGAAGCAAGAATGATTCGTATGCTTAGTGGTCAGGTAAGTAACGGCGGTGCAATTCCTGTTATTCGTACAGACCATAATCCAGGTCATGAGAATCCTCCAAAAGAAGAGGAATACCGTTCGGATGACTGTCTGTGGTTCTTTAATGCTGTTCCTGCATACATTGCTGAAAGCGGAAAGTTTGAATTGTATAATAAGGTTGTTCCTTATGCAGATAAGGGCGAAGCTAGTGTTTACGAGCATTTGAAGCAGGCACTTTTGTTTAATTTGAACCATCTTGGTAAAAATGATTTGCCATGTGGTCTCCTTGCAGACTGGAATGATTGTCTTAAACTTGGGTATCACGGTGAAAGCTTGTTTGTTGCATTCCAGTTGCGTCTTGGTCTTACAACTTATGCTGACATTTCTGAACGTTTGGGTAAGCAGTCTGAAAAAGATTGGGCTTTGCAGATAAGAGATTCTTTGGACAAGGCTATTCAGAAGAAATGTTGGGATGGCAACTGGTGGATTTGGGCTATTGGTGAAGACGGTACTGTTTATGGTACAAAGACTTACGAAGAAGGGCAGGTATACTTTAATACTCAGGTGTGGGCAGTTCTTTCCGAAGCTGCTACTCCAGAGCAGGCTCAGAAATGTATGCAGACTGTAAAGGAAAAGCTTGCTACTCCTTATGGTCTCATGCTTTGTATGCCGCCGTTTGTAAACACTAGTGTTGATGTAATGCGTGCAGTTGTATTTAACCCTGGCATTAAAGAGAATGCTGGAATTTTCAATCATACACAGGGCTGGGGCATTATTGCTGAAACTATGCTTGGAAACGGAAACCGTGCTTATGAGTATTGTAAGGCGGCTCTTCCTGCAGCTTATAATGATAAGGCGGAAATAAGGCAGAGTGAGCCTTATGTACAGGGACAGACAACATATTCTATCTTTAGTCCTCGTGCTGGTAACACCAGAGTGTCCTGGCTTTCGGGTGCAGCAACATGGTCGTATTACAGCCTTACGCAGTACATTCTAGGCATTCGTCCTCAGTATGAAGGCATGATGATTGATCCTTGTATTCCTGAAAAATGGGATGGATTTACAGTTCAGAGACGTTTCAGAGGTAAAATTCTTAACATTACTGTGCAAAATCCTAAACATGTCTGCAAGGGAGTTTCTTCTCTTACTGTAAACGGCAAGAAGATTGACGGTAATGTAATTCCTGCTGAAATGCTTAAAGATACCAATGATATTGTTGCTGTTATTGATGGCGGTGGTTCTGATGCAAATCCTTATAAAAACTCAGCCGTGCAAAGATTATAGTTTCTATGACTGAGATTGAATTAAAGGCTCATGTCGATGACAGGTCTGCCCTTGTAGAAATACTTAATGCAAAGGCTTCTTACAGTGGAAGAGTCTTGCGTGACGATGAGTACTACGGAAAATCTGCAACTGACTCTCACAAGATAAGGATAAGGAAAGAAACTTCTTTTGGAAATGATAACTCTAGAAAAGAAATTTTCCTTGTCACATACAAGAGAAAAGAAATCCGCACTGATGCAGGGGGAACAGCTGTTGAGGTGAATGACGAGAGGGAATGTTGCGTGTCATCGCCTGATGTACTAAAGGCATTCCTTACAGACACAGGTTATTCCATACAGCTAAAAAAGCATAAGGATGTGATGGACTGGGAGTTTATCATTCCTGCAAATGAGATTCTTCCAGAGTCGCTTACGGCAACTTTTGAGCTGTGTGCAGTGCCTCCGCTTGGTGACTTTCTGGAGATAGAAATTCTTTCACCACGCAATGACGAAGAGACTGTAAGCAAGATTCACAAAAAGCTTGAGGAACTGTTAGAAATGACAGGTATTCCAAAAACCAGGATAGAAAAACGTTACTACAGCGAAATGCTAAAGGAGTTTGACAAATAAAAATAGCACTGTAAAGGAAACGTATGCATAAAAAAAAGCCGTCTGCATGAAGTGAAGTGCAGACGGCTTTTTTTTCGTCTTTTACTGCGCGAATCATAGCTTCGTAAACCGCATCATCGCCGAAGTTATAGAGTCAAAATAAAGACGAAAGATAACCGTTTGTTCAAGTATGTTA
>CACXDK010000287.1 GCA_902766345.1 uncultured Spirochaetaceae bacterium
AAAATATATAACTAAAAGCCTATTCTGTCAATGGGTAAATTTATTTTTTTTCACATCTGATTAAGATAATCAGACAAATATTAAATGTTATATTCTGCTTCCTGTATCTTTCCTCCAAGATCAAGAACTTCCAAAATCTTGTTACGGTAAAGGGTAAACGTGTCCTGAACACGAATTCTTGGATGAGGAAGATTAATATCTATAACAGCTTCCACACGACTAGGACGAGCACTCATGACAACAACTTTGTCACTCATATAAATAGCTTCATCAACGTCATGAGTAACCATAATCATTGTCATGTCATTTTCATTTTTTATGCGAAGAATTTCATCTTGCAAATTCATTCTTGTAAAAGCATCCAAAGCTCCTAAAGGTTCGTCTAAAAGAAGAACCTTAGGATGACCAACAAGAGCTCGTGCAAGAGATGCCCTCTGCTGCATTCCGCCAGAAATCTGATGCGGATAAGAGTTTTCAAATCCTTTAAGGCCTACAAGATTAATAATATCTGTTACATCCTGTTTTTTTTTTTTTTTTTTTTTTCGAGCTTTTAGTCCGAAAGAAACATTTTCCTTAACAGAAAGCCAAGGAAAAAGATTAGAGCCTTGAAATGCAAAACCTCTATCGCTCCCAGCTTTCAGGATTTTTTCTCCATCAAGAAAAACGGAACCAGAAGAAGATTTTTCAAGACCACCAATAATGCGGAGCAATGTTGATTTTCCACATCCAGAAGGTCCTATCAAACTTACAAAGGTTCCAGGAACGATATCGAGAGAAAAATCATTTAATACTTTAACATCATCAAAACTTTTATTTACGTTCTGAATTTTTATGTTTCCAAGCATATTGCCTCCGCTTTATTTTTTTAGTCTTCAAAAAGTGTTGTACTCAAATAGCGCAAACCTGTATCTGGGAATACAACAACAATATTCTTTCCGCTGAATTCTTCTTTCTGTGCAATTTTTGTTGCGCCCCAAAGAGCAGCACCACTTGAATTTCCAACAAGAACGCCATCTGTCTTTGCCACTGTACGAGCAGCTTCAAAAGCACCATTAGGATCTGCAACAAAAACTTCATCAAAAACTTTTTTTGACAATACATTATTTTCCCTCAAACTTGGAGGAATGCGTTCTGCAGGAACATCTGTAAAATTGTGAATTCCTGTAAGCTTTGTATCGTCAGCAGCAGGTTCAACGGCAAAAATTTTAACACTGCTACTCTGTTCGTGAATATAATCAGCAATGCCTCTGATTGTTCCTGCTGTTCCAACACTAGCAACTACGGCAGCAAGATCACCTTCTGTATCTTCCCAAATTTCTTTTCCTGTTGTGTCATGATGTGCTGTAGGATTAAGAGGATTAAGCATCTGGTCAACAAAATAAATGCTATCGCCAGCTGCCTGTCTGTCGCGGATGTGCTGCTTTAAGATGTTTGTTGCAGCAACAAAGTCATTATTAGTAGCTTTGAGAGCATCCTGCAATTCTGGCACATCTCCAATCTTTGTAACATTTGCACCAAAAGCCTTCATAACTTGCAAGCGCTCTTTACTTACACCTTCCTGCAAATATATCTGTACTTTATAGCCTTTCATTGCACCAATTGCACTTACTGCAATACCTGTGTTTCCACTGGTATATTCAATGAGTGTAGTCTTTCCAGGAATGATTTTTCCAGCTTTTTCAGCCTCTTCAATTATTCTAAGGACAATTCTATCCTTAATGCTTCCAATTGGGTTGAAATATTCAACCTTTGCAAGAAGATGAGCTTTTAAGCCAAGTTTCTTTTCGTATCCGCTAAGTCTGACCAACGGAGTGTGTCCCACAAGCTCGGTAAGTGAATTGTGAATTTTTTTTGCCATATTGTACCCCTTATTGATTTAAATAAAAAATATCATCGCACTGTCCAAGGGCTGTTTCATCATGGGTTACAAGAATTACCGTTTTTCCCATATTTGCAAGCTGCTTGAAAATGCTAATAATTTCCTTTGCTTGACTTTTGCTGACGGCATCAGTCGGCTCGTCTGCGACAATAATTTCTGGCTCATTTATAAGAGAACGTGCAATAAGAACACGTCTGTTTTCGCCACCAGAAAGAGAAGACGGATACATTTCGCAAAGATTTTCTATTCCAAAATCTGCAAGAAGTTTTTTAGCCGTCTTTAATGCATCCTGTTTTTTTATCTTTCTGTCTTTAGACATAAAAGCAGGAAGTACTACATTTTCTAAAACCGTAAGATTTTCCAAGAAACTTTGTTCTTGTGAAATAAATCCTATATTCTTATTTCTAAACTCACAGATTTCTTTATCTGAAAGAGAAAGAATATCTGTTTCATTAATCAGAACCTTTCCACTGTCTGGCTTTTGAAGTCCTGCTATTATAGAAATCAAAGTACTTTTGCCAGCTCCAGATTCTCCTGCAATTCCTAAAAAAGCACCATTTTTTACAGTTAAGGAAATGTCAGAGAGTACTGTTTTTGTTCCACGAGGAGTTGTAAATGATTTAGAAATATTTTCAATTTTAATCATTTTACATCTCCATAAGGTTCAACCTTTGATATTCTAACAGCACCATTTACAGATGCCAGAACACAAGAAAGTGTACAAATAAAGAACACCGCTACTGCAAAAACCAAAATCTCGCCAATGCTGCACATAGCAAACGGAAGAGATATTTTTTCTGAAATCAGTGCATTAAAAGGAAGAACTACAAGAGCAGCAATTGTTATTCCTGTAATAGAACCACATCCACCAACCAGTAATGATTCCAAAAGCAATATTCTTCTTAATCTAATTCTACTTGCACCAAGAACCCGAAGAATTGAAAATTCCCTACGGCGTTCGTTAATGGAAATAGAAAACACAAGTCCCAAAGAAAAAATACTTGTTAAAAGAACCAGTACAGAAATTGAATAAAAAAATACAAGAAACGAAGAGATTCTTTCTGAAAAGTTCTTTATGAACTTTTCGCCAACAATTACCTGAATTCCAGGAACTGCATTTTTTATTCTTACAGCAACACTATCCGTTGCAGCATCTGAACTAACTTTTACCAGAACCGTGCTTATTTTATTTTCCGTATCTCCACCAGAAATGAATCCGAAACCTTTTGACTTTGCATCATCAAAAATATTCTGCAAGCTTTTCATGTCACAGAAAATTGCATTATCCATGCCAGTACCACTTTTTGAAAGCCTGCTTGAAATTTTGTGATCACTTCCAAAAAATTTTACAGTTCCGCGAGTAAGACTGACATTACTGCCAGAAAACAGAACTTCACTATTAGAAGAAGTTTCTGACAGACGAGTTTTTGCCCAACTCTGAACTACAAAATCTGTTTCACTGTCAAAGCCAATAATCTGCACAGGAAAATCGCAACAACTTTCTGAAAGACTTGTTAAGTAAAACTGTGCACTAGCTTTTTCTACTCCTTTTATGTTCCGAATTAAATTTATAACGGAGCGTTCCATATAAAAATAATTCGGTTCACCAAAAAGAAGAACGTTCTCTGCCCCTTTTTCATAGCCTTCTGGAACTACAAGTAAATCTGCCCCTAATCTAGAGCGAAGTCCTGTTATTCCAGATTTCAAACTTGCCCCCAAAACAAGAGAAGCAAACAGAACAGCAGAAGAAATTGCAACAACAATTCCAATTGAAACTGTTCTGTAAACCTTCTTTGAAAGATTTGAAACTGCCAGAAATTTTTCTAATGGCAACTTTTCAATCAGCGTTTTTTCCATAACAGCACCGTCTGCAAAGAAACTGCTACTAAAAGCAGAATTCCAAATACAAGCCAAACAGGACGTGTAACAGAATGACAGTGCATCTTAGACATTGCGCAGACTCCAATGAGAACTGTAGGTGCAAGGATTACTCCTAATGCGTTCACAAAAATGCCAGCATTAAGTCCCAGCTGGAACTTAGCATTTGAAGAAACAAACTTAAGCAAAGCAAGAGCTGCAATTGCAATTCCCAAGAAAAGTTCTATGCGGGCAGTCCAGTGACATTTCATTACTTTTTCACCGACTTCACAAACTTTTGCAAATGAATAAGGAGCAAGTGCTACAAGTACTCCAAGAATGAATATAATTACAGCAAAAACAATATTTTTTTTCATATAGAGCCTTCCTTAAAACTTGTACGCACACCGTTAATTTCTGAATAAGTCTTTGTTGCACTGTCGTAACTATAACCGTCTGGAACTCCAAACAGTTCAATGTATCCCTGTGCAATAAACTTTTCTATGTCAGTTGTCTTTTTCAAGATTCCTGCATCCTGAAGTTGTCTGGCTGCAGAATCAAAAGTCTTTTTACCCAAAGAGCGACTTGGAATAAAATTCAATTCGTCAAGAAGTGCTGCATTAAAATCAAGATCACCAGCAACA
>CACXDK010000288.1 GCA_902766345.1 uncultured Spirochaetaceae bacterium
AGCCATGCGGATAGGCATCATAAAGTCGCCAAGCTTAACGCCAAGTTCTTCTGCAAACTTCTTTGCCAAAGCTTCGCTTGCTTCATGATCAAGATCTGGCAACTGTTTTACAAAGTCAATAGCCTTTTCAAGAACTTCCTTTGTCTTTGCTTCATCGAGTTTTTTAGGAATAATATCTGTCTTTGCAGGAACAGCCGGCTCTGTAAACAGGAAGTGAACCATTTCTGCAGCATCACACAAGAAATGCAGACGTTCTTTTATAAGAGGCATAAGCTGCATAAGGCTTTCCTTTACCTGTGCAGAAGTCATGTTCATGTTCTTGTCTACACATACAGGTTCACCGTCAGCGCCAAGAGCAACACCAGAATATTCTGGTCCAACCTTAGGCTTTGGCTGAGGATTATCAGGATTAATTTCAAGAGTTGCATCCCCAGTACCTGTAATGAATGGAAGAGTCCATTTGTACAGCTCTTCATCAGAAAGCATACGAATGTACTGACCATTGTACCATTCAAGCTTTTTATAATCGAATACGGCAGGAGCTTTGTTCAAATGCTCCAATTTAAAGTTCTTTGCAAGCTCTTCAAGAGTATACATATCGCGGCCATCTTCATAAGAACAGCCAAGAAGAGCAACATAGTTTACAATTGCCATTGGCAAATAGCCTCTTGCACGGAATTCGTTAAGGCTTGTAGAACCATGACGCTTAGAAAGCTTTTTACCGTCAGAACCGTTTACCATAGGAAGATGGCAGAATTCAGGATGCTGCCAGCCGAAAGAACGGTACATCTGAACGTGAAGAGGTGTAGAAGGAATCCATTCCTGAGCACGCATTACGTGAGAAACATGCATCAAATGGTCATCAACAATATTTGCAAGATGATATGTAGGGAATCCGTCTGATTTTAACAGAATAGGATCAGGAGAAATGTCCTCGTTCTTCCATACAATGTCACCAAGAAGATGATCAGAAAACTTTGTTTCACCTTCAAGAGGAACCTTAAGGCGGATAACATAAGGAAGCCCTTTTTCAAGGTTTGCCTTTACTTCCTCTGGGGTAAGCAGACGACAATGACGGTCATAACCAGGAGCCATCTTGTTTTCTGTCTGAATTTTACGGATTCTCTCAAGACGCTCTGAATCACAGAAACAGTAGTAAGCCTCACCTTTTTCTACCAATTCCTGAGCATATTTCTTGTAAAGATCGAAACGTTCGCTCTGAACATAAGGACCGAAATCGCCGCCCTTATCACCGCCTTCATCCCAATCAATACCGAGCCATGCCATTGTATCATACAAATTCTTTACATATTTTTCATCGTAGCGGGTGCGGTCTGTATCTTCCAGACGCAAAATAAATTTTCCGCCCTTAGAACGTGCAAAAAGATAGTTAAAAAGTGCAGTTCTAACACCACCGATATGCTGCATTCCTGTTGGAGAAGGTGCATAGCGGACTCTTACTTCATCAGACATTATAATACCTCTAAAAAATGATTAAAATATTATAGTGATATGTACCAATTTACTCAATAGATAGAAAAAAGACAGGAAAGTCTATGCACGGAAATAGGCAGTACGCCATTCGCGAGTCATTCTGGTTTCGGCTTCATTTCTATTTTCAAACTCAGTTTCCTTTTCCGCACCGTTTTGACACACCCGCAAAAAATATTTTCCGTCAGAAAAAGAAAATTCGCGAAAATCGCCACCAGAAGCAAAACCAAAGCATACAATCTCGTTATTTTCAAGTTTTGCAAGCCATTCATCAATATGTACGCTATGGACATCATAGTTCTTTATGCGGTGTTCATTATTCTGAACATAAAATGATACTGCTCCGCCAGATAAAAAAGGCTGATTAGATTTGAAGGCATCTCTTTCAAACACACAAAAAAGGAAAACACCCAAAAACATTAGAAAAAAGAAACCATCTTCTACAAGTGATGGAATTAATTCTTTTTTTATATGATTATCTCCATCAGCACCAACAAAAATAGTTATCTGCCTGCCTTTGTAATAATTATGAAAAAAATGGAACATAATAAGGTCTGTGCTACCAACAAGTTTACGTCCATCTATTTCGTACTCATAATAAACAACAGTACGGCTGCCCTTTCCACCTGTATGGCTAATTTTAGTAACAGTTGCAGTAACTTCAGAATGATTACACAAAAGTTTTATATGTCCTATTACCATGTAAACACAAAAAGCACACAGTAAGGGAAACAGTATAATGCAAAAAATCCTTTTAACAGGTTCCCAAAAATCTTCTTTTTCTTCCACTGATAGCAATTCCCTACAGTTACCAAAATTTTTGTAACTTAAAATTACAGCTCTTTGTTTATTTTTTTGATTATGCTCAAGGGCAAATCACTGCAGTTTTACTTGTCTATAAGCATATACAAGTTTTCTGCATCCTCCTCTCCTTTGACCTCACCTGCACGTTGTGCAAGTGAGGTTTTCTTTTTACAGAGAAAGCAACTGTTGCTTATATCTGATTGATTGCACTTACAACCGCATCAATACCAGCGCGTCCAATGTTTGTAGACTTACCTACGCCCCAGTACTGATTACCGTTTTCACAAGTAATCTGAATATATGCAACAGCAGAAGTATTGTTACCAGTACCAATGCTATGCTCATGGAAAGCTGTAATTGTAAAGCGAGGGACATCAATCTTTGCAAGGGCATTTGAGAAGGCATCAATAGGTCCGTTTCCCTTGTCACCAATTGCATGCTGCTGACCTTTCCACACAACTACAGCACGGCACAGTGCATTTTCCTGAGTTTCAGACTCACTAGAGCCTTCAAGATGTGTTTCTGCCAAATCAACAATAGAAAGATTGCCTTTTTTAGAAAGCCACTGCTTAACAAACAGATCATAAATTTCTTCAATCTTAAGTTCACGCTGAGCTTCATCTGCCGCATGCTTAATGACATCTCCAAGCGCAGGATGCATAGCCTTTGGAAGTGAAAGACCATAATCCTGTTCCAGAATGAATGCTGCTCCACCCTTACCAGACTGACTGTTAATTCTGATAATACCTTCGTACTGTCTGCCAATGTCATGCGGATCTATGAGCAAATAAGGAACATCCCACAATGCATTCTTTGGCATCTTTGCACGAGCAGCCATGCCCTTGCGGATTGCATCCTGATGGCTTCCGCTGAATGCTGTAAATACAAGCTCTCCAACATAAGGAGTTCTTGGGCTAATTGACATGCCTGTAAACTTTTCATAAAGTTCTGCAATTTCAGGAAGATTATGAAAGTCAAGTTCAGGGTCAATACCCTGCGAGAACATATTCAATGCAACATTAACAATGTCAAGGTTTCCTGTGCGCTCTCCGTTTCCAAAAAGACAGCCTTCAACTCTGTCTGCACCAGCAAGCAGTCCCATTTCACAAGATGCAACGCCTTCACCACGGTCGTTATGGCAGTGTGTACTAATGATTACGCAATCCCTGTTTGTAATGTGCTTTGAAAAATATTCAATCTGGTCTGCATAAACATTAGGAGTTGCACATTCTACAGTTGTAGGAAGATTAAGGATAATCTTATTGTCTGGAGAACATCCCCATTCTTCTTTTACTGCCTCACAAATTTCTACAGCATAATCAATTTCTGTCATTGAAAAGCTTTCTGGAGAATATTCAAGGCGGATTCTCTTTCTGTCTTCATCTGAAAGGCAAGACTTTATGCACTTTACACCGTCAATGGCAAGCTGCTTAATTTCTTCCTTTGTCTTTCCGAACGTATAGTTACGCTGAGCAGGAGAAGTAGAATTGTAAATGTGAAAAATAGCCTTTGGAGCACCTTTCAAACACTCAATGGTCTTTTTTACAAGCTTTTCGCGAGCCTGACACAATACCTGAATTGTTACGTCATCAGGAATACGCTTTTCCTCAATGAGCCTGCGGATAAATTCATATTCAGTATCACTTGCAGCTGGAAAGCCTACTTCTACTTCCTTAAATCCAAGCTTTACAATCAAATCAAAGAATGCAAGCTTTGTTTCAATTCCCATAGGGTCAACCAAAGCCTGATTTCCATCACGTAAGTCTACAGAGCACCATAAAGGAGCCTTCGTAATCTTTTTAGAAGGCCAGTCTCTTGTAGTCAGAGGAATGTCTGCGATTGGGGCATACTTGCCGTTTGGATTCATACCTGCCATAAAATACTCCTTAATTAACTTTTAAATAAAAAAAGACCTGCTGCCGAAGCAACAGGTCTGTTAATTCCTTAATAAAATTCTAGAACACCCAGCACCTATTTCCGGCTATCAGAAGAGAAAGATAGAGCTAGTAGCTGTAGTGTTACATATTTCATGTTTCTATTTATAGCACTTAAAATAATTCTAGTCAATAGAACCAAGCACAGATTTTATTTCTTGAGAACTTCTGCAAGTTTTGCAGATGTAAAGCCAAGATATTCTGCAACTTTATTTGCTGGACCTGATTCACCGAAACGGTCAATTGTAAACAGGTCTTCTTTCTTAGCATAGCCTTCCCAACCCATGCGAACGCCAGCTTCAGCAACAACAACACGCTTTGCATTTCCAATAATCTTTTTCTGGAAATCTTCGCTCTGAGATTCAAACAAAGTCTTGTCTGTTACAGATACAACACGGATTGTCTTGCCTTCAACAAGTTTTGCAGCGTTCAAAGACATTTCAACTTCAGAACCTGTTGCAAGAATAGTAATGTCAGGATTGTCTGAACCTGTCTTTACAACATAAGCACCCTTACGTGCTGTGTTGCGCCAATCCTTATCATCCTTTTCATATACAGTAAGTGCCTGACGTGTGAATGCCATACATACAGGATGGTCTTTGCTTTCCAAAGCCATTTCCCAAGCAACCTGAGCTTCCTCTGCATCACCTGGACGAAGAACCTGTACATTAGGAATACAGCGAAGAGAAGCTATTGTTTCAATTGGCTGGTGAGTAGGACCGTCTTCACCTACATAGATAGAATCGTGTGTAAGAATGTAAATGTTTGGCAACTTACTCAATGCAGCAACACGGAGAGAACCACGGAAATAATCGCTGAATACAAGGAAGGTTGCACCGAAAGCACGGAGACCACCATGCAGGTTAATTCCGCTTACAACCTGACTCATTGCAAATTCGCGAATACCGTATTCAATTGTTCTTCCCTTGCGGTTTCCAGCATTATAAACGCCGTCATTGTTCTTAATCTTTGTCTTGTTTGGACCTTCCAAGTCTGCAGAACCACCAACAAGCCACTCAAAACGGTCTGCCATGCAGTTAAGGCTCTTTCCGCTTGCATCACGTGTAGCAAGCTTGTCGCCTACAGCATAAGAAGGAGCAGCTACATCAGCTGTCGGCTTTGCATTCCAGTATGCATCCCATTTCTTTGCAAGTTCAGGATTTTCCTTTGCCCATGCATCAAATTCTGCATTCCATTTTTCTTCTGCAGCAGCAAATTCCTTGCGCTTTTCTTCAAAATATTTGTATGCTTCTGGAACTACGTAGAACTTTTCATTTTCTGGCAAGCCCAAAGCTTTCTTTGCAGCAACACAGCCGTCTTCTCCCA
>CACXDK010000289.1 GCA_902766345.1 uncultured Spirochaetaceae bacterium
AACGCATTCTTGCAAAAGAGGCAAGGATTGTCATTGGTGCAAGAAGTGCCATTTTTGCACCTGTGCCAGATTTAGGACTTATTATAATAGATGAAGAACATGACGGTTCTTACAAATCAGGGTCTTCCCCACGCTATCATGCACGGCAGGTGGCTATGCACCGTTCCTCCTGCCTGAAAATTCCACTTGTAATGGGTTCTGCAACGCCTTCTGTAGAAGCTTATTATTCAATGCAAACAGGAACTATTAAAAAGCATATTCTTACAAAACGCTTGGCGGGCGGGAAAATTCCAGAAATTACTGCCGTAAACCTTAGTCTTGAAAATTCAAAGGACGAAAGCATTTCTGGTAATCTTTTTAAGGCAATGCAGGACACTCTTAGTCAAAAACGACAGATTATTTTATTTTTGAACAGACGAGGCTTTACGCATTTTTTCCGCTGCAGTACTTGCGGATTTGAAATGAAATGCAAAAACTGTTCAGTTGCCATGACTTACCATAAAAAAGAAAACCGCCTTCGCTGTCATTACTGCGGATATTCTGTTGTTCCGCCTACGCAATGCCCGGAATGCGGTTCTTTGGATATAGGATATTCAGGTTTTGGTACGGAATATATAGAAAATGAAGTTAAGGCAAAATTTCCGAATGCTTCTATTATAAGGATTGATACAGACAGTCTTACGCACAAGGGTGAACTGAAAGAAAAAATAGATGCATTTAAAAAAGGCGACTATGATATTATGCTTGGCACTCAGATGGTTGCAAAGGGGTTGAATTTTCCAAAGTTGCAGCTTGTCGGTGTTGTACTTGCAGATACGACGCTTCATTTGCCAGACTTCAGGGCTTCGGAAAGAACTTTTTCACTCATTACTCAAGTTGCAGGCCGTGCCGGTCGCTATTTTCCAGACGGCAAAGTAATTGTGCAGAGTTTTTCGCCAGACATGCCGCCTATAGACCTTGCGGTGCATAATAATATTGATGCCTTTTATGAAGCTGAATTGCAGCAAAGGAAAATATTGCAATTTCCGCCATACACTCGCCTTTTGCGTCTTGTATTCCGCTCAGCTGTTGCAAGTGCGGCAGAACAGGCTGCACAGGGGGCTTTTAACATTCTTGAACAGACACGGACTAATGATGTTGAAATTCTAGGTCCTGCAGAATGTCCTCTTGAAATGATTGCAAAAAATTACCGCCATCAGATTTTGCTACGAAGCAAATCTATTACTCCTTTACAAAAGATGGCGGCTAATTTAGTTTGGAATTATACTGTTCAGCAGAATGTTTACATTGAAGTTGATGTAGACCCTGTAAACATGCTTTAGCTGTACGCTGATTATATGTTAGTTATATGTGGCGGCGGATGCCGTCAAACTTAATTGTCCACAAAAAAAGTCCTGTAGGCGGTGCGGTCATTAAAGCTCGGCTTCGGTCGCAGCTGTCCAGAATCTCCTTAAAGTAAGAAGGATCTTTACCTTTCTGCTCGCATTGAATGAGAGTTCCTGTAAGGGAACGTATCATGCGCCACAAAAAAGCGTTTGCTTCTATTTCAAATACAAGAACATCTTTATTGGAACTATCAACAAAAAAACGGGCGTTATCTATGTAGCGTTTTGTAGATATGCTCTGGTCACCTGCTGCGGAAAATGTTGCACAGTCCAGTTCGCCATGCAGAAATGAACACATTTCATTTAATTTATCTATATTCGGGCGGTTAGGAATGTACCACACAAATCTTGTATCTTTTGCAAGAGGCACGCTTTCTGTATGAATAAAATAGCGGTACATGCGGGAAGTTGCATTAAAGCGGGCGTTAAAATCCTCACTCACCTTTTCCGCTTTCATGATGCGGATATCATGCGGTAAAAGTCCATTTAAGGCACGTACATAATTTTTTTCTGGAATTGTATCTACAGGAGACAGGAAATTGGCTGCCTGACCAGCGGCATGAACACCGCTGTCGGTACGCCCGCTGCCATACAGATTAATATGACAACGGAACATTTTTTCTAATGCGCTTTCAATTTCTCCCTGTATTGTACGGACTGGCTGACCTGCATCAGATTTATCCTGCCGCTGCCAGCCACAAAAATCAGTACCGTCATAGGAGATTGTAAGAAGAATATTAGTCATCGCCGAATATATTGTTTGAAGAAAGCTCTTTAGACATGTCATCATAAAGATTTTTTGCAACTTCAAGCAATGGTCCCGGTTTTTCTTTACTTGACTTTCCTAATCCGAAAAGACGGGCTATGGCACTCTTAAATTCGCTGAGCTTTTTAAGACGCATATTTTCATCTTCACGCTGTCCGTATTTATATTCAAGCAAACCACACAAATACAAAACACCATCATAGCCGTAATTCTTATCCATATCTGGTCCAAGATAAGAAAGAGACTCTATTGATTCAAGACGGGCAGATTCATTTACCATTGTCTGCTGGTAAAAGAACAAAGCTTTGCGGTAGAATACTTCTGCAATATAGCCATAATTATGGTCAGGACACACAGTATCAAGATCTTTACACAACCAGGCAAGACGCAAAGATGTCATTGCCCGCTTAAAAGATGGTGCATAGGCAAGGTCAACTTTTTCATAGCAAAGCAATGCTGCATAATATGCGGCGGCTCCGTCAAAAAGGTTCTTATTGCCTTTTGTATTGAAATACGGGAATATTGTCTCAACTTCTTTTTTACGGTTGTCTTCATCATCAAGAATACGCTCCAGAGATGGTCCGTCTTTTATTTCTGTAAAATCTTTCCAATAAAAAGCTGCACAGCAGTATGGACAGCATCCTACATCGTAAATCAAAGGATATACTCTGCCGAATTTCTTTGACGGTTCAAAAATACGATGAAGTTCATCAGTCAGTTTGCCTGCAATCATACGACCACCGCCTTTATGCATAACTTCCTGATCAAACTGTTTATTACATACAGGACAAGTGACCTTTTCTTTTGTCCAATAAGTTATTGCAGGTTTCTTTTCACCTTCGTCAACTTTTGAACTTTTTACCATACATTACCCCCGCTCTATTATTACGTATGCAACCGCATATTCTTTTTCATGACTTAAAGACACGTGTATTTTTGCATCTTTTCCACAGTTTTTTTCTAATTCAACCGCAGCGTTACCTATTACACGCATAACAGGTTTTCCATCCGCATCTTTTTCTATATATATATCGGTAAGTTCAAAGCCTTTCAAACCTGTTCCTAAGGCTTTTGAAAAAGATTCTTTTGCAGCAAACCGTACCGCATAGTATTCGCACTTACGCTGTAGACTGCTTGTTTCAACAGTCATCATTTCGTTTTTATTAAAAAAACGCTTTATAAGGCTGTCATTTTCAACCCATTTTACAAAGCGAGAAACTTTTACAATATCGCACCCAATTCCATATATCATCAGTACAAATCCGTTCAGAACAAAGTATCTTCGGCTTCAACTTCTACATTCTTGCGGATAGCTTTTACAGAAATTGATTCCAAAGTCTGAGATACAACCTGTACATTTTCAGGAGCAAATACGAATATTGGAACAAGAAAGTTTCCTTCCCCGTCAACTGCAGAACAGTTTGCACTTGCAGAAAAATCGTTTTTCTTTAGATTTTCTATATCAAGCAGACGGCCTTTTATGGTTATGTCCATCGAAGGAGCTTTTGTTACTATTGAATAATCTGAATCCAGGGAGTCAAATTCAACAACAAGTCCGCTGATTACTTTTCGTTCAGATATTGACTGAATGTCTACATTTACGGTAACATAGCTATCAGAAACCTCAACAAAACTATTAATGTCAGAAAGTGCAACTTTTTTTCCAGTCACATTTCTTGCAACTCCATCTATACTTATAGCTTCCGTCTGAACGCTTTCAAGATTTTCAATAACGCTTTTTGGACCGTGGACTTCAACAGTTGTAGGGTCTACATTTACAGATACACGTTCATATCCGTGTGCTGGCTGTCCGAAAATAGTTGGAATGACTTTTACATAGCCCATCATTTCTTCTTCTACAGAAAGAGAGATATGCTCTGGTTTTACAGATATCTGCAATGGATGAAGCTGTTGCAGAACTCTTTCATCTGGGACAACTTCGACAAAAAAATTATAAGTTCCAGCTTTAACTTTAGAACTTATGTCAACATAGGCGGAAAGATTATCTGATGAAATGTTAGAAAGAATGCTTTTATTACCTTTTAGTGTTACTTCTACAACTTTTGGCACTTTAGAGCCTGCTTCTACCATTATTACTTCCGAAGATTTTACATCAAGAGGGACTGTGTAGGTTTCTGAGCCAAAAGCATTAATCTGATAATATACATAAACAATAAGGGCAATAAAAATGCATACGACTTTTATGCGCAGGTCAAAAAATACGAGATCCTTGAACTGCTCAAATTTTGATTTTTCGCGTTTATCAAAATTGCTTCCGTTAGAATGTTTTTTGTTCATCGATGGAATCCTCAATTATTTTATCTTCCTGCTTAATATTCAACAATTTTTCCAAAATACGAACAAGTTCACTTCTTGTAAGATCGTAATGCAATTGAGAATCATAAGCCAAGCTGATAGCTCCTGTTTCCTCACTGACAACTAGAGCAACAGCGTCACTGACTTCACAAATTCCTAAAGCAGCTCTATGTCTTGAGCCGAAAGTTTTTTTAATATCATACTGTTCACTTGGAGGCAGAAAACATCCAGCGGCAACAATCTTACCTTCCCTTACAACACACGCACCGTCATGAAGAGGTGTATCGTGCCCGTAGATTGTAACAAGCAGTGCCGAAGAAAGATTTGCATCGAGCCTAGTACCACCGCTCTGCATAAAATTATCAAGTTTCGTCTGACGCTGAAAAATTAAAATCATACCTCGACGTTTTTTTGAAAGGGTATCTGCCGCAATCAAGGCTGCGTCAACATAAGTATGTTTTGTTTTTTTTCCAGGTGAAAAAAGATTTGTCTGTCCAAGCTTAAGGAACATCTTTCTGACTTCGGGTTGGAATACAATTGCAAAACCAACAGCAAATACCAAAAGCATTTTATCAAGAAGCCATTCCAAAGTTCTGAATTTCAAAGCTTTAACAAGGAAATAACAAATTCCTATCAAAATGCCAGCCTTTAATATCTGAGCGGAATTTGTTCCCATTATGATTTGATACGCCTTGTATAAAAGAAACGCCAGAATACCTACTTCAAGAACAGGTTTTATAATTGTTTCATAGATATTTATTACATATTGAAGATGTTCCACCAATTTACTCCATTAGTAATTTTAACACGTCAAGCGTATTACGGCAAGGTTTTACATCATGAACGCGTACCATAAACGCGCCTTTTAGGACTGAAATAATATCAGCAGCAAGAGTTCCATACAATCTGTCTTCAACAGGTTCACCAGTCATTTCTCCAATGCACGTCTTTCTTGATAAAGCCATAAGGACTGGATACTTTCCTGCACACAATTGTCCACAACGGGAAATTAAGGTTGCATTTGCCTCAAGATTTTTACCAAATCCAATGCCAGGATCAACAATAATCTTATCTTCTGCAATTCCTAATTTTGTTGCGTAAGAAGCACGTGCAGAAAGATAATCACTTACTTCATTAAAAACATTTTTATAAGATGTATCTTTCTGCATATTTTGAGGGATTCCCCGCTTGTGCATGAGAATAACAGGCAATTTCTTTTCCGCAGCAAAAATGCCTAAAGAATCATCATCTTCCAGTGAAGAAATATCATTGACAATATCGGCACCTTCATTGTAAGCAGCTTCCATAACAAGCTTACTACGAGTATCTATAGAAACTGGAATAGAAGAATGCTTTCTGATTTCATGCAGAACAGGAACAATGCGGTTAATCTGTTCCTGTTCTGAAACATATTCGGCACCAGGTCTTGTAGATTCACCACCTATATCAAGTATATCAGCCCCTTCTTCTATAAGATTCAATGCTTTATCAACACCACCTCTGCTACCACTAAAAAAGCTATCTGGGGTTACATTTACTATTCCCATAATAAAGGCAGGTCGTTCAGTAACTATATTTTTATCTTTTAATTTAAAAATCTGCCCCATGATTATTTTTTTCCTATATCTTTCAGTATTGTTTTTGCAATAAACTCTGGATCTAAGCCCGC
>CACXDK010000290.1 GCA_902766345.1 uncultured Spirochaetaceae bacterium
GGATTAGCCACTTTTAAATCGCGACTTGCAATCAAACTCCTAAGGGATCAGAACCAAGAACTAAAAGCAGATATAAATAGATTTATGCGTAATGATTGGAAACCCTATATAGACAATCCGAGTGATGAAAGAATAACAGTAAGCGTATCTGTAAGGGATTGGGGGATAGCAAACTCTTTGTGTGGTTTTACAACATTATCTTTTTGCGGCTTTTATTTAAGCGTAATTTTTATTGTTCTTTCCGGAGTCCTTCTTGCGTTTGAACAGTTTGAAAGAGTTGCTAACAACCAAAGGTTATACGGTATCATTGGAAAGATAGGGGTGGATGATGAAGGATGCAAAAAGCTTTTGTTTAAAGAGTTGCTTGTGTTTTTTGGGGTGCCTTCAATATTACCGATTATCATATTTGCTATTGTTGTAATAGGATCGCGGAAACTATTTGGAAATCTGATATACAGTGCAAATGCAATACCGATAGCCGCCGGATTTTCTATTTTGATATTTGGAGTGTTGTATAGCTTGTATTTTGTGATGACATATGTTTTGTACAAAAAAACCGTACTGAATGAAAGATGGCAAAGTTGTTGTATCTATGAAATATAATGAATATGGATTTCGTTCAGAAAAAAGGAGAATCGTATTTGAAGAATGTGTCATATATATTGTCAATAGTTAGCATGCTGTTTTCATTTTTTGTTGACAATCGCATTTCACATAAAAAGGAGTTATTTTCGCACGATTGAAATGAAAAAGAAAGAAAGTTGCGGAGAAATCTTTGAAAAAGTTCATGAGTAAATACGAATAAGATTTTATGCAACTTGTTGGGGGACTTGCCTATGAATGTATAAAAAATCCACATAAATCTTAGCCGGGAAGCCCCTGTAGTAATACAGGCGAGATATGTGGATATAATTATAATAACTACAATGTTAAAGAATATCAAGTAGCATTAGCATCGTATGCTATTTTGGGAGGTGAGAAACACTATGAGATTTATAAAAAGAATTTGTATAGTTGCAACTGTGTTAGCACTGACAACTCTTGGTGTAATTCAGGTAACAGCTAAGGAAGTAACGCATAGATATCAGATCACGCCAGAATCAAATGACTGGTTTGATTACACGGTACAAGAAAAAACAGAGATGCTGCGAATAGACGACACTGAACTCGAAAAGATGAGCGATCAACAACTAGTTAGGGCGATTGCTGATTATCCGTATCTTGTAGATATATATGCATATGACTCGATTGGTGAGGGTATTGAAAAACTTTCAGAAAATTGTGATGCCTTTGCCGAATTAATGAGTAGGAACAGCGGTGAAAAATCGATGTTTAAATATGGAAAGCAGATTGTAGAAAAATCAGAAGTTAATGCTTTCGGTGAGGCACGAGGTGAGTTTGTATCATATGCAATAGATGACATTCTGGAATATTTAGAAGGTAATCATGCTTTAAATGATGAGTATTATCTTGCTAAGACAGGCCCTAAAACGCCAAACGGTAGTTCTGTGTCTTATAGCACAAATACAGAATGGCATAACAATAATTATCACAAGACACTTGATAATGAAGTGGTTTCAACATATGGAGTAACTTTAGTACGAAATGGTTCATGCAAATATAATTGCCATTCTTATGCGTGGTATTCTACATCAAGTGCCAATTCCTATTGGATAGATGATCCATCTATTTATATGACGGATGGAAGCTATTCTAAGAAATATAGTGGAAGGATTTCGACTGCGACAAATCTTTGTTATATAAGTGTTAATGACAGAGTGTACTACGGATCCGGAACTCATTCTGCCTTGTTTATCGGATCACCTTCAAATGGTGCTCCAATAGCGACAGAAAAAGTTCGCTCAAAATGGGGAGCACTTGGCGTTTTTGAACATACTGTCGCAAATGTACCTTCAGGATATGACACTAGTAGTATATCTGTTTGGCATAGGTAGGAATCTCTAGTGGATATTCCAATTTTTTAATTCGATCAAACAGAAAGGAAAAAAGCTATGTTAAAAGCAAGAGTAAATTTATTATTATGTTGTATACTAACAGTAGTAGTATTGGGGTTTGGGATATGTACTTTTGCAGCACACTCAAATGCTTCGGAGTGGATAGATAGTTTTACAGTTACTACTGGATACGCAAATGGAGCTTGGAGTAGCCCTCATTCATTTAGTTTTAAACTTGATGATAGCGTCACATATTACACCAGTGCGACGTATGGATATGATACATGGTGGGTTAAAGAAGACTATATTAAGAATGTTCAGGGAGCGCCAACGGGTTATAGTGCTAAGGGAAGAGTGACAAACAGTAGTGGAACATCAATGGAAACTGCTTATATTGCGCATTTATATAGTTCCGGCAAAGCAGATGTA
>CACXDK010000291.1 GCA_902766345.1 uncultured Spirochaetaceae bacterium
GATGCCTGATGTTGTTCCCATTTGTTAGTCCTTGAATATTGAGATGTGTTTTTTCATGAATTTGCCAACGGTTGTAATTGCAGGACCTATTGCAAATGCCATTATTGTTGAGCCGAGCATAGAACCTTGAACTCCGTTTGAAGCAAGTTTTCCAGTAATAAGGCCTATGACTACTGCGAGCAGATCATAGACAATTCTGATTAAGAAATATGGTATTTTGTTCAGTTTTTCACTGATTATCTTTATGGCTGCGTCATAAGGGGAAAGTCCCATTTCTGAATTCATGTAGACTGCAGCAGAGATGACAAAGAGTATCAAGGCAAGGATGAATACAATGATTCTGATGTAAAAATATTCAGGGCTTGAAACCATTGCGTGAAAACCTATTGTTTTCCACAGCCAGGTAAAAAAATCGGCAGTGTAGCCTATAAGTACCATGTTCAGCAATGTTCCTGCTCCAATCAGGCGCGGATTAAAAGCAATTGTAAAGATGAGCATGACTAAGTTGAGCGTAAATTGCCAGTTGCCAAGTGTCCATCCTATTTTGTTTGCTGTATTTATGTTCATGAATGAACATGGATCAGTTCCCCATGCTGCTTCTATCAAAAAAGAAAGGGAAAATCCCATTAAAAATATAGCAGCTGCCACTACAAAGAATTTTTTCCAGAAATTCTTTACTATAAATTGTTGTAGGCTTAATTTCATATTTTTCCTCGAAGCGAATTATAATATAGAAAAAATATCACTTCAAGGTAAAATTTATTGGAAATTTGATTTTTTCTTGTATAAATGCTTGACAATAAATTATATTTTGTATATGATACTAATCACGTTAAGGCGAATGCTCCCTTAGCTCAGTTGGTAGAGCAACGGACTGTTAATCCGTCTGTCGCAAGTTCAATCCTTGCAGGGGGCGCTTTTAGGCTAGGTTAATACCTAGCCTTTTTTTTATCCTTTTCAATAAAATAATCACATGGTATACTTTAATAATAAGATGTTGAAGTTTTTAACTGGCCTTTCTTTTTCAAAGAGATTGCTTATTCTGTTTATTATAAGTAGTATTGTGCCTCTCTTTCTTCTTTCTTTCGTATTCATGGAAATAAGTCAGTGGACTCTTAAACGGAATTCTCTGCGTCAGGCTGATGATGTAATTTATTCTGTTATGAAAACAGCCAAAGGTTCTATTGACGGTGCTTTTTCTTTAGGAAAAGCACTTGCAGATTCTCCTCTTGTTGTCGATTGGTGTTCTGGACGGGGTTCGTTAGAAAAAAATAATGCCCTCATTTCTGATTTATTTCAGGACATTGCACAGCTTGGAAAAGATAATGAATATCAGGTTTATCTTGTTTCTTTTGAACCGAAGAAAACTATTTCCCGCGGGGTTGTACCTGAAGAATATAATCTTGCTTCTTATTCTGATTGGGGCATATTCCACCGCAGTCATAAAGAGCCAGACGGAACTCTTTTTGTACAGCCGCATCCTCACACTGGAAATTGCATTGCGGCAGTATGCGTTCCTGTGGGCAATGTAGGATGCATAATTGTGGACATTCTTAGAAGTGGTTTTTCAAGCAGACTTGCGAAAGTTTCTGGCATTAATATATTTTCTCAGTTTTATATTTATGATGAAAGCGGCTGCATTGCATACAGTGGTTTTTCTACTGAAGTAGAAGGCTCTTTCCTTCAGGATATTCAATTGCCTCAGACAAAAGTAAAAGCGCAGGCTTTGTCTCCTCTTTATGTATGTGGCATTTTGCCTAGTGATGAAAATCTGTGGTTCATTCATGGCTTACGGCATTTAACAATCATGACTGCTTTGCTTACAGCTGTGTTTGCTGTTGTGATTTCCGCTCTGGTGTCTCGTTCTGTTGCACATCCTGTCCGTCGCCTTGCTGATGCCATGCAACACGCAGAAGCTGGAGAACTTGATGTCCAATGTCCTGAGCCTACACATCCTCTTGCAGATAAAGACATGAAGTTTCTTATCCGCAGGTTTAATAAGATGGTCACTCACATTGCTCAATTGAC
>CACXDK010000292.1 GCA_902766345.1 uncultured Spirochaetaceae bacterium
ACGTTTCAACATTGCAACACCATTACGTTTGTCATTGTAGATGAATCCTCCATCCCAATATTCAAGTGCTGCAAAGAGTGCGTTTCCTCCATCTTGATCATCAGAGCGCTTTGTTCTGAATGAAACATAGTTGGCAAGTTCTTCAAAATTGGAATCACGAAGACAATCAAGACGCTTCTTATTGAATTCATTCCACTTTTCAAGATCCTTAAAACCTTCACCTTCATCTTCAACAATGATGTGAGCATGTGATGCACTGAAAGAATACCAAACATGGATTTTCTTATTAATATCACAGTTGTTACCATGCTTAACACCATTTTTTATTACTTCACTTATCTGCTGTTCAAGCAGGTTGATTTCCTTTATTTCCAAAGGAGCTGACTGAACAATTAACAATGTGAAATATCTAATCTGTCTGAAATCTGAAGGAAATTCCTTGTAGAGCATATTACTCTTGTCAAACAATGGATCATTGCCATCAGAGCGTAATTCTTTTACTGTTCCTGTCATTTACAAATCTCCCTTAAAGAAATTTATTCTTTTATCATGAGAAGAGCTTCTTCAACACTGTTTGCAATAGGGAAGTAACCCATCAGTTTTGTAAGCTCAATAACTTTCTTTACAGAACCATGAATATTAGAAATGTAAAGTTTCAAGTTCATCTTCTTAATTGTAGAGCAGATATAGATTAATGCTCCAATTCCAGAAGAGTCAATGTAATCAACCTGCTCAAGATTGATAATAAATGACTTAACATTTTTCTCGAGCATTTTCATTACCAATTCTTTGAGTTTGTAAGAATTGTACAAGTCCATTTCACCATTGACATCAATAATGTAGACATCACCATTTTTTCTTATTTTCAGTTCCATAAGATCTGCTCCTTATATAGTTTACTGAATTTTAATTAATAGCAGTGTTTCATCATCATGCTGATTTACAGCACCACTGAATTTTTTCATGTCATTTTTGACAGCCTTTATTATATCTTTGCAAGAAGAATTATGGTTCTGCATAATAATCCTTACCAAAGAATCCTTTGAGTATTGCTGTCCCTTGTCATTCAAGGTTTCAACAAGACCATCTGTATATGTAATTATTATATCACCACTTTTAACTTTTTGCACTAAATTCTTGTATTCTGTTGTTTTTTCTACACCAATAGGCTCACTTGGCTCAGTAAGCTCTTTTGTTGTATTAGTTTCGCTGTCATAATAGATAACTGGAAGGTTTCCGCCAGATGCAAACTCAATTTCACTTGTTTCTTGATTGTAATTAATCAAGGCAGCTGAACCAAAGTGATCTGTGCTGAAGGATTCTGCACAAATTCCCTTATTTACCCAAGTAAGAATTTTTCCAGCAGACTGCTTTGTATTAACAACAAGACGCATCATTGCACGAATCATGACCATGATTGTAACACTGTTAATTCCTTTTCCTGCAATGTCTCCAATCATGAACGAAGTTCTATCTTTGCGTGATACAAGAACATCGTAGTAGTCACCACATACACCTTCTGCAGGATTCCATATAGTTCCAATCTGAACTCCTGGAATAACAGGCAATTTTGCAGGTTTAAGCATGTCCTGAATACGAGTAGAAATTTCAGCTTCCTTAGAAATGCTGTTCTTTTCAATAATATCTTTAACTGTTACAACACTCTTAATTGCACATGCTGCTGAATCTGAAAGTACTGTTGCAGTTTTTAATTCTTCCTCGTTGAAAATAGGGGAGTCATGCTTACGTGCAAATGCAGCAACACCAATAACAGTGTCCTGAACTTTCATAGGAATCATGATATAACTTCCGCACATGAGGAAGTCTTCTGGTCCGTTCTGATATATTCTGCTGTCTATTGCTGGGTTTGTAATAAGTTCTGGTTTACCTGCTCGTGCAACTTCTCCGAAAACATTACCCTGAAGAGGGAATGAAGCAAACTTGAAGTTTGTTTCAATGCGGATAGGCTTGTGAGGCATATCATTAGGCAACTTGTATGGAGGAGGGAAGTCCCCAGCAAAAGACTTTACAGTAATTAAATCTTCAAAGTCATCTATCATAAGGATAGCACAACCATCTGCCTTTATCTGTTCTGATATTGCTTTATTTAAGTAATCAAGTAATGTTGAAAAACCGTCTTCTGAAATGTATGAATCGGATGCTTTTGTAAGGAAATCGCGTCCTAAATCCATTATTTTTAAATCAAATGCTGACAGTTCTGATGAACCCGATTTTTTTTCTGAATTCTTAGAAAGTAATGACTGGCTTTCACCTTCTGCAAGCTTTGAATTTACTGAACGAGGTACTAATTTTGTAATTTTTTGAGGTTCAAATGTACATAGAATAAGACAATATGCTATTAATACAATGCCAGCCAAGAAAAGTCCTGTAGCCATTGTTATAAGGGAGTTGCCTGTTTCATAAGAACCATTTGTTAAATTTATGACAGCCGTTTTTAAACTAAGTATCGCTATAATTGAAACGGATACATAGAAAATAAAACTTATACGAGCAGTTTTTCTTTTTTTAATTGTTGAAAAAAGTAACAATAATAGTACACATTCAACTGTTACTGCAAAAAGAGGCATATAAGCAAAACTGTCATTCAGCGTCACAATTTACTCCCTGTACTATATTCAATAAAATTATTCTAACATCGAAATATAGTACCGTCAATCATACTATCGGCACAAAATCCTTATTACTTAAAAATTCTTTACTAAGTGCCGCTTTGCCAGCTTGTTTTTTATCTTCCCGATTAACGTTGCTCCCCGATATTCATATTTAAAATCTTCTGCAGCTTTATCTATGCTGAAATCATTGCCAAACTTCTGTTTTAGTTCATGCCAATACTTTATAAAATAAATGTAAAGGTCAGATTTAGTTCTGTTTTTGAACAAGCGTAAGATATGTTGCTTTTGAATGGTGTCAATTACAGGTAGATATACATTTTGATACCAGGAAGTAACAGCTTCTTCAAAAGGAATTTCTTCAGTTTTGTCAAAATTGATGTAATACTTATGGATAAGAATATGATTATAGATCAAATCATATTGTCCTGTAGTTGAAAAGTCTAAAGTCCAGCAGTCTGTAATGTCTCCGAAATTTGTTTCTGCATAGAAGGTTCTTTTTTCATAGTAAATAACCTGTTTCACCATTTCTTCAATGGTGCTTCCTGGCTTTAGTTTTAATTCGCTCTGAAGGCTTACTACTTCTGCGTCTATATTTTCTACACCGCGTGTTTTTGCAACAGACACACGGTGATTACCGTCTCTTACAAAATATAAACCGCCAAGTTCATACAGGCTGATAGGAGGAAGAGGAACATCCTGAATGTGTGCCATGTCAATATGTTCCCAACGGTTTTTCAAAAATCTGCTTTTTGGAAAAAAGTGATTGTCAAAATCTTTATAGCGGCCTTCGCTTCCAACTATTAAATTAATAGGGATGACCTGCATTCCTTTGTAAACTTCATTTTTTGGCTTTAAAAGCTTTTTTATATCACTGAAACAAATAAGAGAAGCTTCATCTGGTTTGAGTAAATGCTGTATTTCATTGATAAGGGCTTTATTTCTTGCGCGGTTAAAATCTTCATCTGTCTGTGATGAGGTCAATGTTTGACTCGACATAATTTCCTTTTCCTGTAAAATTTGGGTTAAAGTCAACTATAATGTGGCTATAAGCGTTCATTACTGTAGTTTTTCCAACAACAGTTTTTCGAACTGCCTGTAAATCATATAAATGTATGTGTCCATGAATGAGCATTGCAGGTTCAAATTTCTTTATGAACCAGTTGAAGCATTTAAATCCTCTGTGGCAAGGGTCTTCTCTGTCATGTATGTGGCGTGGAGAAGCATGTGTTAAGAAAATGTCACAGTATCGTCCCCATCTGAGCTTATTCCATAATAGAGAAGGAATTAGTGCAAGTAGTTGCATGAACATTTCTGTGTTTGTGTATTGATCTTTTCCGTTATTGTATCGCATTGAACCTGAAACACCGCAGATAAGAAGCGGTGTTTTTTTTCCGTTTGGCAGGTCAAAAGTCAGGTTTTTACAACGGTACATTTTATTGCTTGCATAATCTCCGCCATGATGTTTGTTGAAACTTGCTTCAAAAGGGGAACTTGCTCCGCCGTGTTTGTAAAAGTCAAATTCTTCAAGATCATGGTTTCCAAAAACAAAAAAAGTAGGCTTTCCTAGTGTTGTTACAATAAAATCGACATACTCCATGGACAAATCCCCGGCACAAAGTACCGCATCCACATCTCCGTAGCGATCTGTATTGTTCGTTGCATAAACTAACGGATCAATCTGATCTGAAACACATAGAAAGCGCATTCTATTATTACACTCCAGCTTTTGTCAGGATATGTTCTACAATTTCTTTTCCTGCAAGGATTATTGGACGGCTTTCTGCAAAGTTTAATGCTTCTCCTGTAAATCCTGAGCTGGAGAATAAAATGGCTTTATAATAGCCTTTTGCTTTTACTAAATCCGCAGCTTTTCTTACGACAGTTTCAGAAAGAGGTTCGCTGTTTCTGAAAAATTCTGCAAGAAAAATCTGCTGACGCATGTTTTTCCAGTTATCTTTTGAATCTTCTGTTGCAAGCATTACGCAACCGAAGTTTGTTGGTTCAATTTTCTGGCATGCAAGATTATATCCTGCTTTTGCTGCTTTTTTTGCAACTTCCATAAACTGCTGTGGGGCAGTTGTAAGATATTCTTTCATTGCATCGTTTGTCTGAACATCTTTATATTCATTTAATTTTGCTGGTACATCCTTAAAGCTCTTGTTACGCTTAGAAATTGCTTCCCACTGTTCTATAGCCTTTTCTATCTGATGTGTTTTTTCATAACAGGCTGCAAGGAAATAGCGTGCATAAAGAGTTTCTTGATTTGCATCATTCTTTGAACACTTTATTGCATGGTCAAATTCTCCGATTGCATTGTCAATCTGCTCTGCAACCATGTAACAGGAACCTCTTTCAATTAA
>CACXDK010000293.1 GCA_902766345.1 uncultured Spirochaetaceae bacterium
CAAGGCCAATCTTAAAGACTGGACAGACGAAAAGGCCCTTAGAGATTACCTCTATAAAATTGCAAGAAAAGAAGCCTTTGACCATACCGGATTGATTTACGGTCAGGGACACGCTGTTTATACAATAAGCGACCCTCGTGCAACTTTGTTGCGTGACAAGGCAGAAGAACTTGCCGTAGAAATGGGCTGTGAAGAAGAATTTAATCTGTACCGCATAATTGAACGCCTTGCTCCAAAAATTCTTGCAGAGTTCCATGGTGATTCTAAAAAAATCTGTACAAATGTTGACTTTTATTCAGGATTTGTATATACAATGCTAAACATTCCGCGTGAACTGTTTACTCCTTTGTTTGCAATTGCCCGTATTGCAGGTTGGAGTGCTCACCGCATTGAGGAAATTGTTGCTGGCGGACGCATTTACCGCCCTGCATACAAGAATGTTTCTGCAGAACGTCCATATATTCCTATTGATCAGCGTACTGCAAAGCAATATCAGCCATTGTCTGCTGTTGATGAAGACGTTCACACAAGCGGACCAACAGACTGATATATTTTAGTGAAACTTTTCTTGACTATTTACTCAATCTTTTATTATCTTCAATGTAATAACATAATGTTTATAAAATTATAGTTTAAGGTATATATGAGCATGGAAGAAGAACAGAACCAGAATGTAGAGCAGGAAGAAAAAGAAACTGCTGCTACAGATTCTGCTGAAAACACTACAGTCGAAGAAAGTCAGGAAGAAACTGTAAATTCCGAGGCTGAGCAGACAGCAGAAGAAGAACCTAAAGACGAACTTACGGCTTTGAAGGCTCAGGTTGAAGAGCTCACAAAGCAGAATGAAGAGTTGAAGGATCAGGTGCTCAGAAGGGCTGCTGATTTTGAAAACTACCGTAAGCGTATGCTTAAGGAAAAGCAGGATGCTTTTGATTATGCAAACACAAATCTTTTGAAGGATTTGCTTGACAGTCTTGATAACTTTGACCGCACTGTAGATGCCGCTGCAACAGCTACAGATCCTAAAACTATTGCAGATGGTGTAAAGATGATAAACAGCGGTTTGGTTTCAATGCTTGAAAACAAGTATAATCTTGTTTCTTATGGTAATGTTGGTGATGCTTTTGATCCGGACATTCATGAAGCTATCGGTTCTTCTAACGATCCTGTAGCCGAACCGGTTTTAAAAGCAGTATATTTGAAGGGATATAAACTTAAGGATATGGTTATCCGTCATGCAAAAGTTATGGTATCTATGCCTGATGGAACTGTAAAACCTGAAGAAAAAAAAGATTAATTGTAATTTAGAGGAGTAACATATTATGGGAAAGATTATTGGTATTGACCTTGGAACGACAAACTCTTGTGTCGCAGTAATGGAAAATGGTGAACCTGTAGTTATTCAGAACTCAGAAGGCGGACGTACAACACCATCTATCGTTGGATTTACAGCAAAGGGTGACAGAATTGTAGGTCTTCCTGCAAAGAACCAGATGGTAACAAACCCAAAGAATACTGTATATTCTGTAAAGCGTCTTATTGGACATAAATTTAGCGAATTGCAGGGCGAAGCAACAAAGTTGCCTTATGCAATTAAAGATCATGGTGCTGATGTTCGCGTTGAAGTACAGGAAAACGGTGCTGCTAAGGAATATTCTCCTCAGGAAATCAGTGCTTTCATCCTTCAGAAGATGAAGAAGACTGCAGAAGATTATCTTGGTGAGACTGTAACAGAAGCTGTTATTACTGTTCCTGCTTACTTTAATGATGCTCAGCGTCAGGCAACAAAGGATGCTGGTAAGATTGCAGGTCTTGATGTAAAGCGTATTATTAACGAACCAACAGCAGCTTCTCTTGCTTTCGGTTTCAATAAGGATGAAAAGAGCGAAAAAACTATTGCTGTTTATGACCTTGGTGGTGGTACATTCGATATTTCTATTCTTGAACTTGGTGACGGTGTATTTGAAGTTAAGTCTACAAACGGTAACACACACCTTGGTGGTGATGACTGGGACCGCTGCATTGTAAACTGGCTTATTGATCAGTTTAAGGCTGATACAGGAATTGATCTTTCTGGTGATCCTATGGCTATGCAGCGTCTTCGTGAAGCTGCTGAAAATGCAAAGATTTCTCTTTCA
>CACXDK010000294.1 GCA_902766345.1 uncultured Spirochaetaceae bacterium
ATTGGTAAAGGTTATTCAAGCAAATGATAGATTGAGTGTACAGGTTCATCCAGATGATGAAAAAGCTCAGTTGTATGAAAATTGCCGCGGTAAAACAGAATGTTGGTATGTTCTTGATGCGGAAAAAGATTCAACTTTAGTCTATGGTTTTAATGGTGTATATACTGAAAGTGAAATTCGTAAAGCTGTAAATGCAGGTTCTCCTCAGGATCTTTTGCGCTTTGTAAAGGTTGAAAAAGGCGATTTCATTTATATTCCAGCAGGAACTGTTCATGCAATTGGAAAAGGTTTGAGGCTTCTGGAAGTTCAGCAGTCCAGTGATATTACATATAGACTGTATGACTGGGGACGAGGACGTGAATGTCATGTTGAAAAAGCTATTTCTGTTATAAAAACAGATGCTTTCCGTAATGTTTCAAAATTTCCAGGTGCTTTTTCCTGCCCATATTTTACATTGGAAGAAATAATTGTAGAGGATTCTTATTCCTGTGTTGTTGATAAATATTCTGGAAAAGTAATTCCTGAAGATTATATTCTTCTTTTTGTAGAAGAAGGAAACGGTATTATAAATGGGGAAAAAGTTTCTGCAGAGGACATCTTTGCATTTGCTCCTGGAGAAGAAATAAAAGCTGAAGGCAATTTAAGCTTAATGAAAATAACTCCTGCAGGTCCAAAACACAGGCCTTAAGATTTGCTTTTTTATTATGATTTGAGTATATTAGAAGGTATGAAAGATATTAATTCTGATAACTCAATCATGGGTCTTCCAGCCCGCGAGGAATTTCCTAATAAGCTGAATATTATTCCAATTGGTGGAAGACCTATTTTTCCTGGGATTTTTACTCCCTTAATGATAAATAATGCTGAAGATACAAAAGTAATAGAAGAAGCTTGCAAAGGTGATGGGTTTATTGGCATTGTAATGCTTAAAAATGATGTAGAGCATCCAACCCTTGCTGATTTATATGATGTTGGTACTGTTGCCAGAATCATTAAAAAAATAAACCTTCCTGATGGTGGCGTAAATGCATTTGTATCTACACTTCAACGATTTAAGATTAGAAAATCTTTGAATGCATCTAATCCTATGGTTGCTGCTGTTGAGTACCTGGAAGATGTTGAAAGTAATCAATTTGAAATAAAAGCTCTTACTCGTGCAATTATCAGTGAAATGAAAGAAATCAGTGAAAATAATCCTATGTTCACTGAGGAAATGCGTCTTAATATGGTCAATATTGATCATCCTGGTAAAATTGCAGATTTTGTAGCTTCTATTCTTAATATTGACAAAGAAGAACAGCAGAAAGTTCTTGCAACACTTGATGTCCGTGAAAGGATGAATCAGGTTCTTGTATATATAAAGAAAGAAGAAGAAATTCTTCGTGTTCAGAAGAAAATACAGAATGAAATTAATGATAAGGTTGAAAAGAATCAGCGCGATTATTTCTTGAGGGAAGAACTGAAAAGTATTCAGGAAGAACTTGGAATTGCAAGTGATTCTAAAACCAGTGACTATCAGAAATTTAAAACAAAAATAGAATCCTTCCATTTTACAGGGGAAATAAAAGAAGCAACAGATAGTGAACTGTCAAAGTTTAATCTTACAGATCCTCATGATCCTGAATATATGTCTAGCAGAAACTATCTTGAGTTGATATGTAATCTTCCATGGAATGATAAACCTGTAGAAAATTACAGCTTAAAAGAAGCTTCTGATATTTTGAATTCAGATCATTATGGTCTTGAAGAAGTAAAAAAGCGTATTCTTGAATATCTGTCAGTAAGAAAACTTAAGCATGATGGTAAAGGTTCTGTACTTATTCTTGTTGGACCTCCTGGAGTTGGAAAAACAAGTGTAGGACATTCTATTGCACGTGCTATGCATAAACCTTTCTTTAGGTTCAGTGTCGGTGGAGAACATGATGAATCTAAGATAAAGGGATTTAGAAGAACTTATATTGGAGCAATGCCTGGACAGATTTTGGAAGGTCTTAAGATTACAAAATCAAAATCTCCAGTATTTATGATTGACGAAGTTGATAAGATGAATGCAAGTGCACAGGGAGATCCTTCGGCCGCATTGCTGGAAGTTCTTGATCCTGAGCAGAACTCAAATTTCCGTGATACTTATCTTGATTTACCTTTTGATTTGAGTAATGTGTTCTTTATTCTTACTGCAAATAGTCTAGATACAATTCCAAAGCCTCTTCTTGACAGAGCTGAGATTATAGAACTTTCTGGTTATATAGATCAGGAAAAAATTGAGATTGCAAAAAAATATCTTATTCCAAAGAATTTACAAAAGAATGGTTTGAAAAAAACTCAGGTGAAATATACAAAACCTGCACTTTCTCTTATTGCAACAGAGTATGCTAGGGAAGCTGGCGTTAGAAATTTTGAGAAATGCATTGATAAAATAAGTCGTAAACTTATTTACGAGCAGGTTTCTGAGTATGAAAAAGAAAATCCTTCTACGGTATTGCCATCTGTTGAGGAACTTCGGGAAGTTCAGAAAAAGAAACTTTCTTTGAAGAAAAAAATGACGGCAGAAGAAGAAGAAAAAATTCTTAATGCTAAAGAGCAGGAGCTTTTGGAAAAGAAAACTCAGCTTGCACAGGAAGATGCTGAGAAGATACGTGCAGCATTTAAGGATAAAGCTTTTGTAATTGATATTGATGAAATCAGGAAGTATTTGGGTAAACCTGTTTTTGATGAAAGTCAGATAAAAACTGCTTCTGTACCTGGAACTGCTATAGGTCTTGCCTGGACAAGTATGGGTGGTGATACTCTTCTTTTGGAAAGTATTTATTATGCTTCAAGTAAGGGGGGCTTGCAGTTGACAGGTCAGCTTGGAGATGTAATGAAAGAAAGTGCTCAAATTGCAATGACTTGGGCAAAGCAGTACGCTATTTCTAATAATCTTAAGGATTCTGAGTGGTTTGAAAAGAATACCATTCATCTTCATATTCCTGAAGGAGCTACTCCTAAGGATGGACCTTCTGCTGGTATTACTATGGCAACGACTTTTGTTTCATTGTTCAAAAATAAAAAGATAAAGCAAAATCTTGCTATGACTGGAGAATTAAGTTTAACTGGTCAGGTGCTTCCTATTGGTGGTCTTAGAGAAAAAACTGTTGCTGCAAAGCGTAATAAAATAAAGACTATTCTTATTCCAAAGGCAAACTTAAGAGATTTGGAAGAAATCCCAGAGCATGTAAAATCTGGAATAACCTTTATTCCTGTTTCTCATGTTCAGGAAGTTATAGATTATGTATTTTAATTTATAACCATTATTTTTAATAAACAAAAAAACTGCACTTCATTGAGAAGTGCAGTTTTTTTTGTTAGAACTGATAACGTATTCCAAAGTTTACAAAATCGTTATTTTTCCATTCATAGAACTCACTGTATTCATCACGACAGTAAATATACATTCCGCTTAATGTGAGTGTAAGTTCTGGAGTAGGGTTGTATGCCACTTTTGGCTGAATTACTACATCTCCAGTTTCAATGCCCCATAATAAAGTTATTTCAGGCTTTAATTTGTCATGCATCCAGGAATCTGAAATGTTTATTACAAATTTGTCGTTTGTATAACGGCCTTTTTCATTGTAATCAACATCATAAGTCTTGAAGATGCCGTTTGTAATTCTGTCATTCTTCAAAATATAATTACCTATTTCCTGTACGTTAATGTTGATATTGCTGATAGGAATATCCATGTCAAAGCCTATCAACCATCCAAATGAGTTATTGTGAACCCATGGATCTGTTCCAGAAAAGTCATCTGTAAGGTTGTATGCAGCTTCGGCACGTAGATTGAAGCGTCCAAGAACTGTAGCAGCTTCAATACCAAAGGTCTGTTTTCTGTCATATTCAAGAGTTGGCAGAGTAACACCCTTAGCTGTATATTTTGCATATAACTTTTGCAGGCGTGCTACTTCTGTTGCATTGCCAGCAGCCATTGCAGCAGGTAATAAGGTTGACAGATTTGCCATTGTGACAGTTTCTTCTGCGTTTGCAGAAGGCTGCTTATAATGTCCGTAGTAATAACTTACACCCCAGTCAAAGGAAGAGGCTGTTCCTGTAAGACGTAATCCTGCCTGTGCATATTTTAAGTTGTATACATCAGGATATAAATCTTCAGAATCAAACTGAGCAGCATCTATTAAAGACATTTTTCCTGTTGCAACATTTGTTGCAACAATTGTTTTTATGGATGTAGCTAAAGTTCTATATGCAGCAGGAATCCATATACTGTCTTTTTCTGCAAAGCGATCTTTAGGTAAGAAAGGAGTGAATACACCTTCTAATGTAAGTGCACTTGCTGTTGGCTGGCTATATACAAACCTTAACATAGGTGTACTAATTCTTCTTTCAATATAGTCAGGTATAATAAAATCTGTATAATCATCTGCATTGAAATTATCCAATACATGGAGTTTATCACCTTTACCCCATACAATTTTCATTTTTCCACCTTCAATAGTTAAGGCGTTATTTAGAAAATATCCTCGGATAACCAATTCATCTATAATGTCTTCATGATAGTCTTTTAAAGTTTGTTCTGTTAACTTTACTGTAAGGCTTGCTTCGCTCATTGCACCGGAATAGTTTACTCCCAGTTTTGCTCTTGGAATAGCCTTTAAGGTTGTGTCGCAAAAGCGAACCCGTTCACCTTTTGTGTTACGGTCAAAAATACGTGCTGCAGTTGTAGAGGTTAGTCCTGCTAAAAATGCGTCAGATTCTTCTTCTGCAAAATAATAACGGGAATCAAGAGAAAAATCTCCACTGAACGTCAGTGCAGAAGAGGAGGATGAGGTATCCTCTCCAAATGAACCGAAGGAATCATCGTCAAAAGAACCAAATGAATTGTCATCAAAAGAGCCGAAGTCATCATCTGAACCAAATGAATCATCTGAACCAAACGGATCTTCATCCCATGTACCGACATCTTCAAATGTGCCGAAATCATCATCTTCAGACTGGGCAAATGCTGCAGATGTGAATAAAATTCCGAGAGCCATTACTGCTGCAACTCTTGTGATTTTCATTGAAAATCCTCCTGCGTGAAAATAAAGGCTGCCTAAATCTTTTATTTAGACAGCCATATTATGGTTGTTTATCGTGTTGTTATATTTTATTTACCTGTGTTCAAGAACTGTGATGTGAATACACGCTCTGGAATTGGCTTGTCAAGTTCAAGCTTTTTGATTGTGATTGTTGTTGAATGACCTGTCTGTACGTTTGTCATTCTTGTTGCCATTGTAATTGTATATCCGCTGATGTTCTTGATTACAGGAACTTCCAATGTCTTGATAAGCTTTTCATTCTTGTCATACATTTCTGTATAAACAGGAACATAAGTTGCCTTGTCTACCCATGTAATGCGGTAGCTGTACTGGCTGCTTTTCTTGTCATAAGGAACTTCCTTGATTTTGTAACATTCGAAGGTTGTAGAGCCAACTTTCTTTGTTTCTTCACCCTGATACTGATGATCATCTTCTTCTATTTCGCGAGTTGAAAGGTCATCGTATGTTGCATCTGTACCCATGAAAGACTTTGTTCCTTCACTTGAATTTACGCGTCTTGTATTTTTGAGGGCTGGCAAATAAATCCATTTGTCATCATCTTTACCGTGATTTTCTTTCTGAAGGAAGCGTGTGTCCTTTACGTTTGCAGGAGAGTGGAAGAGCATTGTAACGTCATTTACGTTATTGCCATTTCCATCATCATGATTGCGGCCCAGTTCTTCTACGCTACGGACTTCCTTTGTTCCGTTCTTTTCTGTAAGAACCATTTCTACCATGGAATGTGAGAATTTTGGCTTTTCCAAATCTTTTGCTTTCTGCATGATGTCTGTTCCCTGCTGATCTGCAAAAGCACCAACTGTTCCAATAAGAGTCAAAGCTGCAATAGTCAAAAGTTTTGATGTCATTTTCATAAGTTCATTCTCCTTTATTTTACAGGTCATTTTCATGACCTGCTGTATTTAATGTTCAAAAGATTAAACGAATTAACATATTCAAAGTTACATTCGTTTTAATCTTTTTTTATTTTTTTTGTTTCTCGCTTTCTGGACGCATAAAGTAAGGATCTGTAAGGTTCAGTACGCCAGGAATAACTGTCATTGCAAGGAATGCAGAAGTAAACATTACGATTGCAACAAGAATTCCTATGTATTTAAGTACAACAAACTTTGAAAGACAAAGTACAAGGAAGCCTAAACCTACAGCCAAAGCATTTGTTAATATTCCGTGACCGCTCTTCTTGAAGGTCTGTTTTGTTACTTCTTCAAGATTTGAAGTCTTTGAACGTTCCTCACGGTATGTTGTAAGGAAGTGTATTGTGTAGTCAATACCAACACCGACAGTAACAGATGCAATGATACTTGTTATAAGATCCAGATTAATCTTTGCGAATCCCATTGTCATGTAGTTGAGCAAGATTGCAAATGCAAGTGGAACTGCTCCAAGAATTCCTGCCCAAGCAGACTTGAATGAAATTGTAATGATGATGAATACAGAAAGAAGTGATACAAGCAAGCTTGAGAACTGGCTTTTTACAACAAGACTTGTCATTGTGTATTCCATTTCTCCTGTACCTGTTGCTTCAAGGCTGTAACCTTCAGGGAAGTGTTCTGCTGCATAACGTTTTGCATCATTGATGATTTGGCTTGCAAGCTCTGTTGAGTGAGTGCGAAGCTGGCATGTAATACGCATAGTTTTTGGACTCATGTCATCGTCAATGAAGCGTTCCAAAGAACCGCTCAAAAGAGTAAGGTAGTTGCTTACAACGTCTGCAAGCTGTTCTCTTGTTGCTACAGGATATTTTGCTGGATTGTATGGAATTTCGTAGTACGCCATTCCGTTGTAGTTGATTTCTCTCATGAGGAAGTCAATCATTTTATCCAGAGTAGCGTATTTTCCACCTGCTGCAATATATGCCTTGTTCATAAGGTTTAACATCTGACTTGCTGTAAGAGTTTCTGCAAGGCGTGCTGTGTATACAATGTTAGGATCTTCAAAATCCGATGTCGCATTTACTGCTGTGCTTTCTTCTTCAGTCTGTTCTGAAGCTTCATCGCCCCAGCTTACAAAATCACCATCTGTGCTGTCTGCCTCTGTGTCTCCCCAGCTTGAAAATTCTCCGTCGCTATCGATGCTGTCGCTATCGCCCCATGCTGTAAAGTCTCCATTATCAGAGTCTCCAAAGCTTGAGAATGAGTCAAAGCCTTCTGATGAATCTGCTGTCATTGAATCTGAATATGCTGATGATTCTTCTGAAGGTGCATGCCATACCTGATTTATACGTTTGATAAAGTCATCAAGGCTGACCATCTTTCCAATAATGTCATATTTTCCCATAAGGTAGTTCTGCATGTTGTCTACCGCTACAAGAAGGTCAGGATTTGTGATGTCGCCTTTTTTCTGTCCAGTTATGTTGAAGTATACACTGTTTGTACCAGCAAACTGTTCGTTTACGTAGTCAATGTCTTTTCTCATCTGAGAGGTTTTTGGGAAGTAACCTATCAAAGATGTATCAATTTTGAGTTTGCTCAAACCTGTGAAAGACAGTATTACAATTGCGATGGATGTGATTATGAGACGTACCCAAGAACCACAGAAAAAGCGGTAGATTATGTAAAGTGTGTCACCACTGGCTTCTTTTGCAGAACGGCCTCCGCGCATCATCTGTGCACGTGCTACCTGTCTTTTTACCATGTCTGTAAAGCCAAACATACGTCTTTTTTTATTTGCTTCCTTGCATGGCAGTACAAGCAGAAGGGCAGGAATAAAGGTTACAGAGAAGAAGAGGGCAAGAGCTACTCCTATTGCCGTAAAGATTGCAAAACTGTGCAAAGGTTCAATAGGGCTTGTAACGAGAGATACGAAACCTACTATAGTTGTAAGTCCTGCAAGAAGAACTGCTTTCCAGACTTCTTTGAGACCTTTAAAGATAGCCTCTCTCTGCTGTTCCCTTGATACATCGCCTTCAATAAAGCTTAACTCTACGTAATAATGTGTAAGAACATGAATTCCATAAGCAGAACCTACAGCAATGAGTGCTACAGGAATGACGCTTGAAACAAGCGAGAAGGTGATGTGCAGCATACCCATCATTCCGCAGGAAATAGCTGTAGACATAAGAACTGTAAGAAGAGGAAGGAAGGTTCCTGTAAATGTATGGAAACTGAAATACAGTGTAAGAATTACTATGACTACTACAAGAGGAATGAGTCCTACAAGGTCTGCTACCATGAATTCTTTTGATGTTACGGAAATTACAGGATCTCCGTAGAACTTATACATAAGTGCATGACCTTTACATTCTTCTATAGCAATTTCCTTTACCTGTTCAAGAACTTTCTGCTGGCGTTCTGAATCAGGAGGAGCAAAACGAAGAACTTTTTTTGCTGCTTTGTATTCAGCCTTTGCATCTGCAAGGGCTTTTTCTGTGTCTGCATTGTTTTCTGCATCAAAAGCAGCCTGTGCGGCATCAAGATTTTCCTTTGCCTTGTCAAAAGCAATCTGTTCATCTCCCTTAGGAACAAGAGAAACTGCAATCTGAGTGCCGGTAAAGTTGTCATTCATGATTACACGATTGTACATGCTTTCCCATTCAGACAGTCTTGAGGCAAGCTGTGCAATGTCTTCTGGAGAACCTGTGTAGGTGTCTGGAATGAGCTGAGTTGCAGAAATTGAACCGTCCTGATCACAGACATAATCAATATCTGTAAGAGAGTCTATGTCTTCTACATCTTTAAGGGCATATACTCGTTCAGTAATGTTTCTTACAACTTCAATATATTCAGGAGTAAGAATTGTTCCTTCTTTTGCTTCAAGACTTATACCTATAGAAAGCATACTTCCAAATGTAGCTTCTGTGTCGGTAAGCCGTGTGTAAGATTCGTCTTTCTGAGGAAAGAACATTCGTGTTGAATTGCTTAGTGACAGATCCTTTAGAAAGAATCCAAAGAATCCTGTTGCGGCAAGACACAGAACAATTATAATTGTTGGATGTCTGAAAAAAGCTTTTAGGAATTTCATTTTGTGCTGAACCTCTCTTATTATCAATATGTTCAAATAATTAAACTGATGAACTAAATATAAAACTAATTTTAGATTATGTCAATGATTTGTAACAAATTTTTGTTTAAATGTTTAACTAGTTAAACGTATTGACAAGCATGATTAAATCGAATTACACTGCATTAGAAGTGTAGGGGGAAGATATGTTAGATAAAATAGAAGTAGAACGGGCAATGTCTCTTTTTAATTCTTGCTCTCCATTGTTTATTGCTCTTGGTGATGAAGTACGTCAGAAGCTTATTCTTGACATAGGAACAGCTGAAAGTACTGATGAAAACGGCATAAATGTTACTAATCTAAGTGCAATGTCAAAACTTTCAAGACCTGCTATATCACATCATTTAAAGGTTTTGAAGGATTGTGGGCTTATTAAGCCTAATAAGGTTGGAACTTGTATCTATTACAGACTTAATGTTGAAGATTGTCTTGATAATGTTTCTGATCTTATAAACTGTATAAGGAAAATTTTATCACTAAAAGTTTCTTCATGATACTACTCTGTGTTTTTTGTCACAAGAACTGTTGACATTTTTTTTGATGTATCATACTATGCTTGACGCAAAGGCGCGAGTTGTAATCGCGTCTTTTTTTTAAAGTTATATAATTGTTATTAAAATTGTATGGAGAATACCTATGCTGAAATACATCTGCAAAAGGTTGGCTACTGCGATTGTTACTGCATTTTTGGTAGCAACCCTGACTTTTTTCATTATGAACATGGTTCCTGGAGGACCGTTTCTTTCTGAAAAAGCTGTAACCCCGCAAGCTCAGGCAGCCATGGAAGCAAAGTATGGACTGGATAAGCCTTTAGGACAACAGTACCTCACTTACATGGGAGGTTTGGCTCATGGAGATTTTGGTCTTTCTGTGAAGAAGCGGGGACGCACTGTAAGTGAGATTATTTTCACACAGTTTCCTGTTTCTGCACGTCTTGGAGGTCTTGCAATTTTGGTTGCGGTAATGTTTGGTGTCCCTCTTGGTTCAATTGCCGCATATAAAAGAGGAAAAACATTAGATAACATTCTGGTTATTCTTTCAACGGCTGGAATTGCCATACCTTCATTCTTGTCATCAACCCTTCTTATGTTTATTTTTTCTACAAAACTAAAATTACTTCCGTTCCTTGGACTTAACAGCGCTGCAAGTTATATCATGCCAGTAATGGCTCTTGCCTTGTATCCAACTTTTTACATTGCACGACTTATGCGAAGTTCTATGCTCGACGTTATGGGACAGGATTATATGAGGACTGCACGTGCAAAAGGCGTTGGTAACATCAAATCTATTTTTAAGCACGCTCTTCGTAATGCAATTCTTCCTGTTGTAACATATCTTGGTCCACTTATTGCTTCCCTTATGACTGGAAGTTTTATCATAGAAAAGATTTTTAATATTCCTGGACTCGGTTCTGAGTTTGTAGGGGCAATTACAAGCCGTGACTATCCTATGATTATGGGAACTACAATTTTTCTTGCAGTATTCGTCATAATTATGAACGTTATTGTAGATATTGCCTATGCCATCGTAGACCCTAGAATCAAACTGAAGTAGGAGTTTTTTGAGAATGAACGAAGATATAAAAACTAGCCTTAATAAAAATCCGCTGAGCTTTCAGCTAAAAGTTAATGATTTTATACCAGCTTCTGCTGACGAAAAACAGTCGCTTGTAATAATGCGGGAATCTGTAGGATTCTGGAAAGACGGCCTGCGACGTTTCCGCAAGAATAAGATTGCAATGACTTCTCTTGCAATTGTTCTTTTTATTGTATTCCTCTGTTTTATAATTCCTGTTTTTTATCCATACAAATATGAACAGCAGCTTAAAGGCAGTGAACGCTTAAAGCCTTTTGAACATTCTGCTGTAGAAATGTCTTTAATTAAAGAAGGTCAAAAAGTTTTTCCTCATATATTGGGTACTGATCAGAATGGACGTGATTATGCAATCAGAGTTATGGTTGGTGGTCGTGTTTCAATGATGGTTGGTATTGTTGCATCAATTCTTATTCTGATTATTGGCTCCCTTTATGGTGCTATTGCAGGATATATAGGGGGAACTGTAGACCTTGTAATGATGAGAATTGTTGACATTATATACACAGTTCCTGATGTTCTTATTATAATCCTGCTTGCGCAGACTTTGAAGTATCCTTTGCGTGCTTTGGGGGAAACTCCAGGATTCGGATGGATTCAGAAGCTTGGACCTAACATGGTAAGTATGTTTATTGTTTTTGCGCTTCTGTATTGGGTTGGTATGGCACGTATCATCAGAAGCCAGATTATGATTCTTAAGCAGAACGAATATGTTACAGCTGCAAAGGCTTTGGGAGCCAACGGAAAGCGCATTATTGGAAAGCATCTCATTACAAACTGTATAGGAACTTTGATTGTAACTACAACACTCCAGATTCCTTCTTCAATCTTTACGGAGTCATTCCTTTCATTTTTGGGACTTGGTGTACAGGCTCCAATGCCATCTTTAGGCTCGTTGGCTTCCGCTGCATTGAACGGATTTCAGACCTTTCCAGAAAAGCTGTTTGCACCTGCGTTTCTTATTTTCATCATAATCTTAAGTTTTAACTTGCTGGGTGATGGTTTGCGTGATGCATTTGACCCAAAACTTAAGAGCTAGAGAGGATTTTTATGGCAGAAAACGAATATCTTGTAGACATACAGCACGAAAAGCTTTCATTTTTTACTCCTGCAGGAGAAGTTCAAGCTCTTAATGACGTTACCATTCAGATGAAAGAAGGTGAGGTTTTGGGCATTGTTGGAGAATCTGGAAGCGGAAAGTCCGTAACTGCATATTCAATCATGGGACTTACTGCAGAAAACGGTAAAATTACTGGTGGAACTGTTACGTTTAACGGTCACCACATTGAGCAGATGTCTGAAAAGGAACTGCGTAAGATTCGTGGTAAGGAAGTAAGCATAATCTTTCAGGATCCTATGACCAGTTTGAACCCAGTCTGGACAATCGGGAATCAGATAGAGGAAGCTATAAAGCTTCATACTGATAAGAAAGGTAAGGAAGCAACTGCTCGTGCAAGGGAACTTCTTACTTTGGTAGGAATAAATGAGCCTGACAAAAGACTAAAGCAGTATCCTCATGAACTTTCAGGCGGAATGAGACAGCGTGTAATGATTGCTATTGCACTTGCATGTGAGCCTAAACTTTTAATTGCTGATGAACCTACAACAGCACTTGATGTTACTATTCAGGCACAGATTCTTGAACTTATGCAGGAACTTAAGAAAAAGCTTGGCATGGGAATTATAATGATTACTCATGATTTGGGCGTTGTTGCAAGTATGTGTGACCACATTGCCGTTATGTATGCAGGAGAAATAATCGAATACGGCACTACAGATGACATTTTTTATAATCCTCAGCACGAATATACTAGAGGTCTTTTGCGTTCCATTCCAAAATTCCATGAAAAAGACTATTCAAGGCTTGTTCCTATAGAAGGACAACCTGTTGACCTTTTGAACAGACCTAAAGGATGTTGTTTTGCTCCTCGCTGCTCAAACTGCATGAAAATATGTCTTGAAAAGCCTCCTGTACGTAATGATTATGATTCTTTAGGCGGTGCGGCTGTTGGTGATAATGTTCACTATGGACGTTGCTGGCTGGAACAGAAAGCAGCTTTGCTTGGCAGTGCCGAAGCAGTAGTAACCGAAGATTCTTCAGTAACACAACAGGGGGGTGAGTCATGAGCGACAACAAAGAAAATTTACTTGAAATAGAACATTTGAAGCAGTATTTTCCTGCTGGTTCAGGACGATTTGTAAAAGCTGTTGATGACGTAAGCTTTTTTATAAAGAAAGGTGAAACCTTTGGTCTGGTTGGAGAGTCTGGCTGTGGTAAAACTACTACGGGGCGTTCAATCCTGCGTCTTA
>CACXDK010000295.1 GCA_902766345.1 uncultured Spirochaetaceae bacterium
GGTACAACAAGTCGCCGTTTGGTTCAGATTTTACGCAGGGCAGGTGCAAAGGAAGTTCACTTCCGCATTTCATCTCCTCCTGTAAAAGCTCCATGTTATTTTGGCATTAATACGCCAACACGCAGCGAGCTGATTTCTAGCCAGCATACGGAAAAAGAGATTTGTGAGGAAATCGGTGCAGATTCCCTTGCTTTTATTAGTGCAGAAGGAATGCTTGAAGCATGCCGTTCATGCAATCCCGATAAATACGGATTTTGTAAAGGTTGTTTTACAGGAGAATATCCGATTTCGGTTCCCGGTGAAATAAACGGAAAGCGTTTAAAGTAGAAACATACCCCAAAAATATAAACAGACTATAAACAGAAGGAGTCATTCATGGCAGGAAAGGTGGATTACAAGAAAGCAGGTGTTAATGTGAACGAGGGTTACAAGGCTGTAGACAAATACAAGAAGCAGTCTGAAAGAGCCCGCATTCCTGGTCAGCTTACGGAACTTGGTGCATTCAACGGAATGTTTGCTGTTCCTAAGAAGATGAAGAATCCTGTAATGGTAAGCGGTACTGACGGTGTTGGTACAAAGCTCGACATTGCCTTTAAGATGAAAAAATATGACACAGTTGGAATTGACTGTGTTGCCATGAGTGTTAATGACATTCTGTGTTCTGGTGTTCAGACTTCTTTTTTCCTTGATTACATTGCCTGCGGAAAGCTTGATTCTAAAGTTGCTGGTGAACTTGTAAAGGGTGTTACAGACGGTTGTATTCAGTCTGGATGTGCTTTGCTTGGCGGTGAAACTGCTGAAATGCCTGATTTTTATGATGACGGTAAATATGACCTTGCTGGTTTTGGTGTTGGAGTTGTTGATAAGAAAGATATTATTGACGGTTCTAAAATACAGGAAGGCGATGTTCTTATTGGTCTTTCTTCTACAGGTGCTCATTCTAACGGATTTTCACTTATCCGCCGTCTGGTAACTGACTATGATGAGCCTTTTGTTGTAGATGGCGTAAAGACTAAAAAAACAATTGGTGAAGTTCTTCTTACTCCTACTCGCATTTATGTAAAGCCTGTAATGGATGTATTGAAAAAATACCGTTCTTCTGTACATGGCATGGTTCATGTAACAGGCGGCGGATTTTATGAGAACCTTCCACGCATGTATCCTCATGCAGAAGAGGGTGAGCCTCAGCTTTGTTCTGTAATTAAGAAGGACAGCTGGAAAATTCCTGCTATTTTTGATGAGCTTGTACGCCGCGGTGCAGACAAGAACAATATGTTCTCTACATTCAATATGGGCATTGGTTTTGTTCTTGCTGTAAAGGCTAAGGATGCTGCTGCAATCCGCAGACTGTTTAATTCTAGAGGTAAGAAATATCATCAGAATGGCATTGAGGATATGGTAGCTTACGAAATTGGTTATGTTGGTCATACAGACAAGCCTGTAAAGGGTGAATTCAAGGGCTGTAAGGCTATGACAAAATTTGTCAGCGAGTAATTGCAATGATTAATATAGCTGTCCTTGTTTCTGGCGGAGGCACAAATCTTCAGGCTCTTATTGATTATGAAAAAGCTCATGAAGATTGTCCTTTTCATATAGTGCTTGTCGTGTCTAACACAAAGAATGCTTACGCTTTGGAAAGAGCAAAAAATGCTGGCATTCCTGCTTTAATCCGCAGTCCGTATTCTGTAATGGGCAAAGAAGTCGCTCAGAATGCAGACCGCGATCAAAAGCGCATAGCCGTATCGGATGCTATTCTTGAAGTGTGTCCAGAATACAAGGTTGATGCAATTGTTCTTGCCGGGTATCTTTCTGTGCTCGGCGGAAAAATCCTTTCTGTTTATAAAGATAAGATTGTGAATCTGCATCCTGCTCTGCTGCCTAAGTTTGGTGGAGTGGGCATGTGGGGGCACAATGTGCATGAAGCGGTTCTTGCGGCTCATGAAAAAGAAAGCGGCTGCACTGTGCATCTGGTAGATGAAGGTTGTGACACTGGAAAAATTTTGTGCCAAAAAAAAGTGCCTGTCATGGATGGAGACACTCCAGACACATTGTATGCCCGAATTGCCCCTCATGAACATGAGGCACTTTTAGAAGGGGTTTGTATTCTTGCAGGCATGCTTGCTAAATAAGCTTTGCGTTACCTGCTTTGTGTTTAATTAACGTCTTTGAATAAATGAATCACGCGGCATGATGATGATTTCTACACGTCGGTTGGCAGCTCTTCCTTCTGGGGTTGAGTTGTCTTTAATCGGTTTTGTACCGCCGAATCCTCGATATGTAAACAGATTTTTATCTATGCCCTGTGATGAAAGCTGCTGGATTATGCTCTGTGCACGCTGAATACTCAACGTAAGCTGTCCTGCTGGCTTGTTTACATCTGCTGTATGACCTTCAACCATAATTGTATAATCACCAGTTGCAATCATTTCTTTGATTTTATCTGCAATTAAGTTAATTCTGTTCTTTTCATCTGGCAAAAGTTCTGCGGAGTCTGCAATAAAACGCAAGTCCTGCACAGTAATCTGAATTCCGCCGTCACCATCTTTTATTGTTGTTCCATCTACAACATCTTCGAATATGTACTTAAGACGAGTAAAGTCTACATAATAGGTTGTGTTCTTTTCCGGTGCACTTACATTGTGGGCAAGTTTTTCTTTGCCTACAAGAATAACTATTTTGCCTTCTTTAAGGAGCTTAAGGTTTTCTGGTATTGTTGTAATTCTAAGATAATCGTCGTGCGAAATTACAGGGTCGCAGCGGTATACGCCATATACTTTTTTTGCTGTTATCCATAATGGGTCTGAACCTACACGAGACTCATAGCTTTTTGCTGATTTATCGTTAAAATAAGAAACAATGCCGTCTTTTTTTGCTACTTCTGGCATGACCATGTTTCTTTCGTAAACCAAAGTCATGTTTTCATCCCAGATTTTTGGGAAAAGACAAGGTTCAACTTCGCTTTCTACGAATTCTCCCTGAACAGGAAGAATTCCGCGTGCGTCAATTACAATGCCTGAGTATGCACGTGAAGAAATGCGCTGGATTGGTTTTTGCTGTGTGTAAGGATTGTGATGTCTTACGAGCAGAGATCCTATTTCCTGCAATTTAAGTGTGTGCTGTGTAAGCAGATTGCTTGTTCCGTTTTCAAAGGAAGCAGGAGTCTGTTTTGAATTGTCTATGATTCTTGTAAGCTCATCGAGTGTGATTGTTCCGTCAAGAACAAGGTCGCCGAGTGTGCGGTTGTCATCAACATAGATGGAAAGAAGAGGTTCTTTTACAAGAAGAGGAAGTTCCATCTTTATTTTGTTTATGGATGTAGATTTACCGCTAGGCATTGGTATGCCGGCTTTTACAGTGTCCAGCGAAACATTTGAAATGAAAGTTTGCTTTGTCCAGTCAATTTTACTGCTTGACTGCATGATGGCATCTTCTTTTGAAACGTTTGCTGTAAGTGCGGCAGCACGCTTTGCTGCATCTTCCTCATCTTTTGTATAATAAAGCAGATCCTCTGCAAAAACAGCTGTCTGAAATGCAAGACATAATGCAAGAAGGAAACTGATATGTTTTTTATTCATTTGACATTCCTCTTTATAGTATATCGGACTTATATTTATAAAAGTTAAAAGCTATTGATTTGTTACGCTTCTACTTAAAAATAGGTATGATAAGCTTTTGCTTAAGATGCAGGATGTCTTTTTCCTTTATGTTGTTGACAATGCACAGGTCTTCTACCGTAAGTTTGTATTTACGGCTTATGCCCCAGAGTGTGTCGCCTTCAACTACAGTATAGACAATTGCATCCTGTGGTGCTCCTGCTTCTTTTAGCTTTTCGGCAAGTCCTTCTGCGGTGCCGTAAGGCATTCTTAGTGTGTATTCCATTCTGGCAGGAGTGCAGTTTCTTAATATTGCAGGATTAAGTTCTTTTATGACAGACTCTTCAATGCCTGCAAGTTCTGCAATCTGCGCAAAGCTGTACATTCCGTTGGTTGTAAGAAAATCGTACTTGTCGGCTTCTTTTTGATGTATGATGTTTGCGGCTTCGGCAATTTCTGGTACGCCGTAATATTCTGCATTTTCAATTACATCTGCAATGGCGAGCAGTTTTGGCACGTATTGAGCTGACTGCGATTTTAGAATATTGTGTTCTGCAAGATACCAGAAATCTTTGTCTGGGTTTTTCTTGACGGCTCTGGACATTGCCCCTGAACCACAGTTGTAAGCGGCGATGGCAAGAGGCCAGTCTTTGAACTGCTTTAAATTGTCAGAAAGTTTTGCAAGAGCTGCGTCTGTACTTTTCCATGGGTCTCTTCGGTCATCATACCAAGTGTTCTTTTTAAGATATGGTTCCATTGAGTTTGTCATGAACTGCCAGATTCCTGTTGCTCCTGCAGAAGAAACTGCGTTGACGTTGTAATAGGATTCTACGATAGGCAGATATTGCAATATAGACGGCAAATTGAGTTCCTGCAAACGCTGCTGTATGTACGGACGGTAAGGAACGGAGCGGTTGAGTGCCTGAATAATCCATTTTTTATTGCGTTCTGTAAGGCTTTGCTCTCGGAATTTTACAGAAAGAGGATGGTCTGCACCCCATATTTCAAGTTCTTTACGCTGAACGTTTGTGCCTGATGAAGCTAGTATGTTTTCTGACGGTTCTGCTGTTTCTGGAATGGAAAGTTCGTGGGAGGAAAGCAGTTCTAAATTTGCCAAAGGTTCGGGGCTTGTAGTTTCAGATTCGGTCTTGGTGGAAAGTTGAGCGTCTTGCTCTGAAAGTTTTTTTTCTTCTGCTTGAGAAGCTTCTGTTTGAGTTTTAGCTTCTTCTTCTGCATGTTTTGATTTTGAATGCCTTTTAGTGCTGGCACTTAATATGCCGGCACAC
>CACXDK010000296.1 GCA_902766345.1 uncultured Spirochaetaceae bacterium
AGACGGCGGCGGTCAATAAGGTTTGCAATAAGAGGTACTTCATGCAATGATTCATAGTATGCACTTTCTGGCTTAATGCCTGCACTTACCATTGTTTCGAAAGCAAGTTCACAACCAGCTTTTATGAAAGCAACAAGAAGAATACCCTTGTCAAAATATTCCTGTTCTGTAATTTCTTCAGATGTTTCTTCTTCTACTTCAAAAGGAATCTTTGCATAGCTTTCACGCCATTCATGAAGATTTTTGTCTCCATTTGCCCAGTCTTTCATCATTGTTGAGCTGAATTCTCCAGAAATGATGTCGTCCATGTGTTTCTGGAACAATGGTGTCATAATCTTCTTGAGTTCTTTGCTCAATTCGTTTGCACGAATCTTTGCTGGGTTAGAAAGGCGATCCATCATGTTTGTTACGCCACCCCATTTGAGAGCTTCTGAAATTACGTTCCAGCCGTGCATAAGAAGTTTTACTGCATAGCCTGGTTTAATTCCGCTCTGAACCATCTTGTCGTAAGAAAGAATTGTTCCTGCCTGAAGGAGTCCGCACAGAATTGTCTGTTCACCCATAAGGTCTGACTTTACTTCTGCGATGAATGAGCTTTCAAGAACGCCGGCTGTTTCTCCACGCTCTGCACATGCAAGAGCCTTTGCCAAAGCCATTCCGCGTCCTTCTGGATCGTGTGCAGGATGAACAGCAATCAGTTCTGGAACACCGAATCCACGGAGGTATTCATTGCGAACTTCTGTTCCTGGACCTTTTGGAGCCATAAGGAATACTGTAATATCATCACGAATTTCTTCGCCTTCTTCAATCATGTTAAATCCATGGCTATACCACAGAGCTGAACCTTTCTTCATGTACTTCATGAGGTTTGAAACAACTTCATGATGCTGCTTATCTGGAGTAAGGTTTCCAACTACGTCTGCTGTAGGAAGCAGCTCTTCGTAAGTTCCTACTTTAAATCCGTTTTCTGTAGCGTTTTTCCAAGACTGACGCTTAGACTCAATTGCTTCTTTTCTCAGACAGTATGATACATCCATACCTGAGTCACGGAGGTTAAGACCCTGGTTCAATCCCTGTGCACCGCATCCAACGATAACAATTTTCTTACCCTGAAGAGCTTTTGTTCCGTCTTTGAATTCTTCACGTGCCATTTGGCGGCAGTGACCAAGTTCCTGACGTGCTACACGCCAAGGAATAGAATTAAAATAGTTCTGACCCATCTTCTATATATCTCCTAAATATATAATTTACGAATAAGCGTATTCCGTATAGAACGCAAACAAAATTATTATATCAGTGTTGAATTAAAAAATCTACTGCAATTTCTGCAGTATTATTTAAGTTTTGCGAAAATCCGTGATCAAATCCTTCCAGAAGGTGCAGTTCACAGTCTTTGTAAATGGCTTTATAGCGTTCCCCATAAGTATAAGGTACAAGTCTGTCTCCTGTTCCATGTATGACGCAGACTTTTCCTGTGTATTTTTCTGCAGTTTCATAAATAGGCAGTCTGAAAGCCGTTTTTATATATTCTTTTCCAAGATAAATATCTCCGTGAATATGAACTTTGTCAGGAGGATTAAATGGATCATATTGAGCACCCATTGTGTTTCCTCTGATTGTATCATCACGCAGAACTGCGGCTGGAGCAAGAAGGACAACTTTTTTTATTCGTTTTTCGCCTTCTGTTCCTGCAAGCATACTTGCAACAACGCCCCCTTGAGAATGCCCTGCAACATAGACTTCGCTGACGTAATCAAGGGAAAGTATGTATTCAAGAACTTTTTTTGCATCTTCAATTTCATTTGGAACTGTCATGTCTGAAAAATCCCCGTCACTTTCGCCATGACCGTTAAAATCAAATCGGATAGTAGCATAGCCTTTGCTGTAAAGTTTTTCAGAGATTGCAGACATGATGGGATCATTTTTATTGCTTGCAAATCCATGTAGAAGCATTGCCATTGGAACTGAGGTTCCTTGTTTTATGTCTGGCTTTTGTATTAGAGCAGAAAGTTTTCCTTTTGAACCGTTAATTGTAATTTTTTCAGTCATATTTTTCCCGATTATTTTTTGATTAATGCATCTTGTAATGCATATACTTCTTCAACTCCAGTAACAAGTACTCCTCCCATTCCAAGCTGTAAGGGCATGGCAAGGTCAATGTCATATCTGTCTCCGACAGAAACGCACTCTTGATATTTACTGCCAGTAAGCTCGACCGCCTTATCAAGAACTTCCTGAGCTGGTTTTGACTTCATGCAGGTATCAAGTCCTATGATATCTGGCAGAAGGTCCGAGACTCCTATTGCACTTAGTGTTCTTTTTGCTGCATGCACAGGATTATTTGTTACACAGATAAGTTTATACCGTTCTGCAAGTTCTGTAATGGTTTTTATAAGCCTGTCATCTTTTTTTAGAAAATGCTCGGGATTCAGCAGTTCGTTGCGCCATTTTATGCTTTCTTCTATTGTAATACCGAATGCCGTAAAAGTATTTCCAAGACTTATTTTTTTGCCGCCATGTTCTGCACTCCATTGCTTACGGTATGCATTTATTTTGTCTCTGGCTTCTTTTTCTGTAATGCCGCTTATGTGGGCATAATGGCGTACCTGTGCATCTACCTGTTCAAAAACATAAAGTGCGTTTGTATAAAGCGTACCGTCAATGTCAAATATGATTGTCTTTATGGTTTCTGGAATGTTGTATAATTTCATTGCTATAGCTTTTCTGGTTCGATTATTGTTTGAATTCTGCACATTTTCTGTGCACCTTCTGTTATGGAGGTAAATATTCCCATTCCTGTGAATGCAAACACCGCATCTCCAATTAGTTCTGCATCGTGACATTCAGGAACAAGAATCTTCATGCCTGTAATGTCTGCTTTCATCTGTATCCATTCAATATTTGCAGCCTGTCCGCCTGTAATAATCATTTGATCAGGCATTGCTGTTTGTGTTGTACTAACCGCTTTTGCAAGAACTTCAAGCCCCTGTTTTACCTGCATGGCTGTATCCTGCATTTGCCTTTTTCCTTGTGCAAGAGATGAATCTTTTTCTGTTCCGTCTGAAGCAAGGCAGTCATGAACAAGAGTGTTGAAATCTATTTCTTTTCCACGTTCCCGTTCTATTTTATTTTTAAAGGCACTGAAAAGAATTCCGCTTTCTGGTAAAAGATAGCTTGCATTCCAAAAAGAAGGAATGACAGACGGTAGAGTGCGTATTCCTTGTGCAGAAACAGGTGATGGTGTGCAGATGTTTAAGCCTTCGCTGGAGCCAGCTCTGTCACAAATCTTTCCAGGTGAAAGGGTATTTGTACCAACTAAGGCACTTATAAAATCTGGAGCACCGCAGTAGACCTTCATCCCTTTTTGTATTATTGAACAGTTTATTTTTTTTGCAGCTTCTTCTGTAATGCTTCCAGCTTTTGAGCCAGAAGTAACGAAGTTTGGTAATTTGCAAAACTCTTCGTTTGAAAATCCTAAGGAAAAAAGTTCTTCCTGTGTCCAATAGGCTTTTGTATACCGCTCTTCTGGAAGGATTGTAACTGCACTTCCTGTAAGTTCGTAGATAAGACATTCTGGTCCACTCAGAATATACTCACTTTTCTTCCATATA
>CACXDK010000297.1 GCA_902766345.1 uncultured Spirochaetaceae bacterium
AAAAAAGGTGATTCTTCTTTAACATGGCCTGTAGAAAAACCAGAGGTTACATACATAAAGGGGAAGGTGAGTGGAGTTCATCTTTCTGCAAAAGAAAAAGAAAATGTAAAATGCATTCGTGCTGGGACTGTTGTATATACTGGCAATTATCGTGGTTACGGTCAGGTTGTGTTTGTTCAGTCTAAGGCAAATTATATTTATGCATATACAGGGTTGGAATCTATAAAAGTAAAGAATGGTGATTATGTTGTTTTTGGTGATGTTCTTGGAACTGCTGGTACTGACAGCATAAAGGGAACTTCTCAGATATCATTTATGGTCTTTAATAAATCTGTTCCTGTTGATCCTGAAAAAGCTCCGCGCGGTTAATTTTTTACATAAAGTCTAATTCTTGTTGAAGCATTAAAGTCTGAATATTTTCAATGCCTTTTTGTTTTGGAAGAGTATCCTGTATTATTCTTTTGAAAATTTCCATGCATACACGGGCATCGTCATCAGCTCGGTGGGCATTTTTTACTGTTACATTAAATCTTTTTGCAAGGCTTTGTAATTTATACTGTCCTTTTTCTGCTTCTATAAGAAAATCTGGGTATGCCCAGCGTGCAAGGGGCAGTGTGTCTACTACAAGATTTTTTAGATATGTATTGCGGTGCGATGTCATTTCTGCATTGATGAAACCTACATCAAATGGTGCATTATGAGCAATTAGTACGGCATTTTGGCTGTAGGAAAGAAAATCTGATACTACATCATGTACATTCCTGCAGTTTTGTACCATGTTATCATCAATGTGTGTTATTTCGGTAATGATTGAGGGAATTGAGATTGGAGGTTTTATAAGCTCGTCAAAAGGTTCTCCTATAATTCCTCTGTAATCAAATTTTATGGCTCCTATTTCAATCAGATTATCGCTTTCGGCATGTAAACCTGTGGTTTCTGTATCGAAAGCGACAAAAACTGACCCGTTGTAAAACAGACGGGCCAGATGATTGAAATCTCTAAAAAGCCTTATTGTAGGCCTATTTTGCTGCATCCAGAACAGCCTTTATTTCTGATGAAATTCTGTTACACAATGCATCTGCTTCTGCCTTTGCAGCATTGAGGGCTTCCTCTGTCTGTGCTGCTACAGGAACTGTGCTGTTGATGTAGAATTTAATCTTTGGCTCTGTTCCACTTGGACGAGCACTTACGATTGTTCCGCCTTCAAGGAAGAACTGCAGTACGTTGCTCTTTGGCCATGGAATAGGATTCTTATTTGCTGGAGAAGCTGGATCAAATTCTACCTGCTGCTGTACATCACGGATTTTAAGAACTTTCTTTCCTCCAAGAGTTTTGAGTCCTTCTTCACGGAGCTTTGTCATGATTCCCTTCATTATTCCAGGACCTGTAATGCCTTCGAAGTACTTGCTGATAGAACGGTCTTCAAAGTAGCCGAACTTCATGTACATGTCATTCAAGTGTTCGAGAAGGCTCTTGCCTTGACTTGCCCAGTAAAGTGTCATTTCTGCACACATTGCTGCTGCTGAAACACCGTCTTTATCGCGTACTTCTGTTTCAACAAGGTAGCCATAGCTTTCTTCAAGACCGAATGCATAGTGTTCTTTGCCTTCTTTTTCCATCTGTCCTTCATCAAATGCAATCCATTTGAATCCTGTAAGACATTCTTTTACTTTTACATCGTAGTTCTTTGCAACTGCATCAATAAATGGGCTTGTTACAATTGAACGGATGAGGACTGGATTTACAGGCATTTTATTAAATTCTTTCTTAGAAAGAAGAATATAGTCTGCAAGGAGAGCACCCATCTGGTTTCCTGAAATAAGAACAAACTTTCCGTTTTTATCAGGGAATGCTGAACCGAAGCGGTCTGCGTCTGGGTCTGTTGCCATTACTACATCTGCTTTTTCTTTTTCAGCCAGTTCTACTGCCATTTTGAGTGCAGGTGCTTCTTCTGGGTTTGGCTTTTCTACTGTAGGGAAGTTACCGTCTCCTTCTCTCTGTTCTGGAACTGTAATTACATTAAGTCCGAGATCTCCGAGAACTTTTTCTACGTGCATTGCACCTGTTCCGTGAAGTGGAGTGTAAACAACTTTTACGCTACTAGCCTTTTCTTTTATGAGTTCTGGGCGGTACAGGTTTTTCTTTATCATTTCATGGAATTTTTCATCAATTTCTTTATCAATAAGAATGATTTTTCCAGATTTGATAGCTTCTTCTCTGTCGATGAGTTTTACTTCTTTTACTGCATTAACTTCATCAATAATACCTTTATCATGAGGTTCTACAACCTGAGCTCCATCGTTCCAGTATGCTTTGTAACCGTTGTATTTAGGAGGGTTGTGGCTAGCTGTTACAACAACACCTGTCTGGCATCCTAATGTGCGGATTGCGAAGCTGAGTTCTGGTGTTGGGCGAAGTGCTGTAAAAAGATATGCAGTAATTCCGTTTGCTGCAAAAACACGTGCTGTTATGTCTGAGAATTTATCATGATTGTGGCGGCTGTCATAAGCAATACATGCTTTAAGAGTGCCTGCTGCTGCTTCTTTAGGAAAAGCTTTGATAATATAGTTTGCAAGTCCTTGAGTTGCTTTTGAAATGTTAAGGGTATTCATTCGGTTTGTTCCGCCACCCATAACACCGCGGAGACCACCTGTTCCGAATTCAAGGCTCTGATAGAAACGGTCTTCAAGTTCCTTCATGTCTTTTTTTGCAACGAGATCTTCTACTTCCTTGCGGAATGATTCGTCTTTTTCTTCTGCGATGTACTGTTTTGCGAGTTCAAGGATTTCTTTTTCTTCCATAAAATTGGTTCCCCTTATCTTATTTTGTATTAAAATTATAACAGATTTACTAATGTTGTGCTACGTCTTTATTTTGACATTTAAAGTAAATGTTTAAAATAAAAAAGAGACTTCTGAAATCAGAAGTCTCTTTTACACGGTCCCTACGGGAATCGAACCCATCTTTAAAGATTGAGAATCTTTCGTCCTAGCCGATAGACGAAGGGACCTTATTTACACAGTACAATTTTGCAAACAGAATAAGATACGATACCTTTCATCTGCATTTTTCATATTTACATACTAGGCAACCTACTATGTAAACTTGCTAAATCGAAAAAAAAAGCCGGCTAAAACAGTCAGCTTTTTATTCCCCAAGGAGGATTCGAACCCCCACAATCAGAACCAGAATCTGAAGTGCTACCATTACACAATCGGGGATTGCAATGTGATGTGAGTAATATATAGTGTGTGAAAAAAAAAGTCAAGCACTTGATAAAAAAAATAATGAAAAAATATAAAAAAAATGTTATTTATAGAATTGACTTTACATTATTTGAAATTACAGTACAATAGATATGATATTTAATTATGGTGCAGAATGGACGGGAATTCAAAAAATAGTAATGTACAGACTTTTGATGAACTTTCTGGAAAAATAACTAAGGAAGAGCGTCAGAAAATATTGAACTCAATGGATGGCTCCAAAAATGATGATAAAGATCTTTTTGCCGGTAAGACCAAAATGTCTGTACAGAAGCTTGATGAAAAAGCAGAATTTGAACAGCGCCTTAAGAGACAGTCTATATTTCAAAAAATATATTTATGGATTTATTCTATAGTAACGTCTTCTTCAATAGAAGAGGCGTTTAATATGACTCTTGTAAAAAAAGTTGCACGTGATATTGAAGCTCATTATCCTTCTTTAATCCATTACCGCAAGAAATTGCTTTACGGTGAATTTTATGAAAAACTTATGCAACTTAAGAGTGCTATGGATTTTTTTGCTCCTCATCTTGAGTTGTATTCTGAAAATCCGGGAGCTTTCATTGTAACTTTAGGCCATGTAATTATGCCTGAATACGAAGAAACTCTTAAGTCTTCCTGTGATCCTTATACAATTCCAATAACAGAACCTTTGACTAAGGAAAAACGTAATGATTTTTTTCAGACTTTAGGCGTAAATTTGCAGAATATTCCTATTGAATATGAAAAAGAAATGTACCGTTTTGCAAGGGGAATTTTCTGGCTTAAAGAATTTGTAAAAATGCCTGTTGATAAAATTCTTGCGAAATTTTCAATGACGGATGACCATGTATATGCATGTATGTTTAGTTTCTTGAAATTGGAATTTGCAAAATTATCAAAGGTTTTGTGTAATTATGTTCAGCTTGATGAGCATATTCTTGATGCCTTTGTTGTAATAATGCAGAACGGAAATCAGTGGGAAGTTGATGTAGCTGATGAGAATTTCAGGGAAACATATAAAGATTTTTATATTTCTGCACGTTTGAATATTTCAATAATAGAATCTTTTCTAGATGCTGTTCCGATGTCTAAGATTTCAAAGGTTGTGATGGAAAACTCTCTTTATACGCCAGAAGCTATGAGTGGTGGAGAAAACTGGCTTGAGTTGTTTACTGAACAATGGAAATTGAATTTTAAGAAGAGAGTTTCACAGCGTGAGCGTGACTATAAAAAGGAGCTTCTTAAGAAAACTATTTCTGAGCAGTTTAAGGTTTCTTCATTACCATTATTTCCATTCCGCCCTTGGGAAAATCTAGGTGCATTTACTTTTAAATATGAATTATCTTTGGGGTTTGCAAATTTCTTTGTAAAGTTACGTTATTCTGCTTATATGACTATTTTTAAAGCTATTTCTTTGGAAGGGCAGTTTGCTGTAAAAGATAATGAGCGAGAATTTACAGAAGCCGTTGATACATTTATGGAAATTAACAGTGCTCTTGAAAGCCTTGCTAATCAGCTTTCCGCGGCTGGTGAATATGGTTTGGAATTTTCAAAATATGAGTTTTATGATAAGCCGACCGAGGAACTGAATAAAAAGATAGAGTTATTATTTAATAGCCTTGAAAATGATGCGGCTGAAATTTGTAAGGATTTCCGAAGATTATGTCACCGTATGGTTATGCTTTTGACAGGTTTTGTATCAGATAAATATGTTGGAAAATATGGTTCAATAATGAATCTTCGAAACATGCAGCGAAGGCTTGGAGATTTTTATCAGATGGTTGTTGATGCAAAGGATTGTTTTAAAAATGCTTATGATATGTCTTTGCAACTTGATGAAATTGAAAATCCAAAGGATCCTGCATAATGCTGCCTACTGATACTTTTATAACGGGCAGGTTTTATTTTGGAGGAAAGCCTCTTGATAATGCTCCTGTATGGGGTATGAGTATGCGTAGTGCAGGGAGCATGAGGTTTCGTTGGAATGAAACAAATCCTGTTCGGGATGCTTTTTTGCGGAATGTCGCCGGTTCTGATCATGATATTGTTCCTGTTGAATTGATCCACTCAAAGATTGTATATACGGTTTTTCATAAAGAAGATACTTTGGGGTGTACTGGTGATGGCATTATAACAGCAAATAGAAAATTAATTCCTGTTGTTACTGCTGCTGATTGCATGCCGATTTTTATTTATGATGCTCATACTGGAGTTTTTGGGGCTTTGCATTCTGGTTGGAAGGGAACTGGCATTGTTGAAACTGCATTGTTTCAAGCTAAAAAAGATTTTGGTTCGAATATTAGGGATTTCTGTGTTGTTATGGCTCCTCATATTCATGACTGCTGTTATGTAATTGATAAAGATAGGGCTAATTATTTTAAGCAAACCTTTAGTCCTTCTTGTGTGCACCCTGTTTCTGACTGTGAAAATTCGGATTTTTATGCACTTTCTCTCGCAGAGGCAAATTTAAGTGTTTTAAAAAAACTTGGAATTCCTGAAGAAAATGTCTATATATGCAAAGATTGTACTTGTTGTAACGAAAAATTTGGTTCATTTAGACGAGAATCTGTTTCTGGAGGCGGTTCCTTTACAGTTCAGGCAGCTTGGGTAAAATGGTAAAAAAGTATTCTTTTTTATAGTAAAGTTGTATTAATAACAAAATAAATCAAATAAAAATTGCATTATCCTGTTTTGTATGGTAAAACAAAAATATAGGCTTGAATGATGATGTAAAAACTCATGCATTAAAGGTCCTGTTTATTCTCTATTGCATAAATATAAATAAGATTGTATATTATATGCATAAAATTTCATTATTTAGAGGACTTTTATGAAAGATAAGGTTATTCTTGCTTATTCTGGTGGTTTGGATACAACAGTCATCATTCCATGGCTTAAAGAAAACTATGATTATGATGTAATTGCTGTTTGTATTGACGTAGGACAGGGAGATGACTGGCCTGCAATAAAGGAGCGTGCTCTTAAGACCGGTGCTACTGCTTGTTATGTTGTTGATGCTCGTGAAGAATATTGTAAGGAATATGTTTGGCCTGCTGTAAAGGGAAACTGTGTTTATGAAGATGAGTACCTTCTTGGAACTTCTACAGCACGTCCTCTTATTGGAAAGATTTTAGTTGAATATGCCCGTCAGGAAAAAGCTGTAGCAATCTGTCACGGTGCAACAGGAAAAGGTAATGATCAGGTTCGCTTTGAAATGGCAATGAAGGCTTTTGCTCCTGATTTGAAGGT
>CACXDK010000298.1 GCA_902766345.1 uncultured Spirochaetaceae bacterium
AAAAAACTGGAACGACTTGCTTATAGAAGTTCATGCCTTGAAATCTTCTTCATTGAGCATTGGTGCAAAGCAGCTTTCGGAAGATGCAAAAGCTATGGAGCTGGTGCTTAAAGAGATTGTAAACGACCTGAACGTAGAAAATAACGTAAGTTTTGTAGAGAATAATATAGAAGCCCTGATGTCGTTGTACGACAGCGTAGTAGAAGAGGCAGGAAAAATATAATGTCAGAAGTATATTTTGAAATTACTGCAACTTTATTTAATCTCGTCCTGCTGGTCATGGTTTTTACAGACCGTTCTCAAAGCAATTTTAGCAGGATGTGGTTTAAAATAAATGTTGCAAATATTTTTGCTGCTAACATTGTAGAAATCATTACCGTGTATGTTTCGGGGCTTTCTTTCTTACCGTATACTAAAGTCATAATGCACAGTTTGGATTTCATAGAAAACACAGCTGTTGCATTCGTGTTTGGTCTGTATGTCTGTACTTATGCAAGTAAAACTCCTACAAAGACTGCATTTTGGAACATTCATGTTATAATTTTTGCTTTTGACATTCTTCTTTTGACATTAAACTTTTTCCATCCGTTTGTAATGGGTGTAACAGAAGATGGCATTTATTATCATGGTCCGCTCTATCTGCTTGTAGGCTTCTGCATTCCTGCATTAAGTCTGATTATTTCACTTATCATGTATCTTTCAAGCATGAAGCGCATGAACAAGCGACGTAACTTTGCAATGCAGATGGCATTTTTTGTAGTTATTGCTGGCGGGGTGGTGCAGGCAATTTCCAACGGAGACATTTTAATTTGTCTGCCATTGGCTTCTGTTGGAATGTATATTATTTATTTTTCAATGGAATCTCCCGATTACAAGCGACTTTTGTTTACACTTGAAGAACTTAAGGTTTCGCGTGAAAAGGAAATGCTTGCAAATAATGTAAAGGATGAATTCTTGCTGAATATGTCCCATGAACTGCGCACTCCTATTCAGGCAATCTTGGGTTACAGTGACCTTATCTTAAAAGATGAATACGATTTAACTCTTAAGCATTATGCAAAGTGTGCAAACGAGTCCGGACAGACATTGCTTTCCATGGTGGAAAATATTCAGGACTTTTCTTCTATTCTGGATGAAAAGCTTTCTATTGAATATGAACCGTATAGTGTTGTGGCATTGATTGATGCCATTGTCCTGTATGCACAGGAACAGACTCAGCGCAAGGGATTAAAGCTTTATCTTCATATTGATGAAGGGCTTCCTTCTCGCCTGGTTGGCGACGGTAAGCGTATTGAGCAGATTATTAGAAACTTGCTTTCAAATGCTGCAAAATATACAAAAGAAGGCTTTAATGATTTAACTGTTTCTTGGACAAAAGATGAAGGTCCTCATGGCATTCTTAAAGTTGCTGTTGCAGACAGCGGCATAGGTATGCGGCCTGCAGATGTAATGCGCGTAGAAGAAGCCTTTACCCGTTTTGATATGCGTAACACACGTAACATTTCGGGGCTTGGTCTTGGCATGGCTTTGGTTTCGCGTCTTTTGAAAATGATGAATTCAAGCATCTCTATTCAGAGTGAAGTAGGGCTTGGAAGTAACTTTTCTTTTGAAGTGGAACAGGATGTTGATGACATTACACCAATAGGCAAGATTGTAATGGCAACTGATGAAGATGAAGAAAATGAGAATGCAAATTATGAACAGTTGCAGTTTATGCAGGACACAAAAGCCCTTATTGTTGATGACAACGAGATGAACATGGAGCTTGTTTCCGAACTGCTCAAGCGTTTTGGTCTAAAGACTGTAACGGCTTCAAGTGGTCATAAGGCTCTTGAAATTCTGCGTCATGAAAAGTTTGATATTGTATTCATGGATTATATGATGCCAGTTCTTACTGGTGGCGAAACTCTTAAAGTCATTCAGAAAGAAAAACTTTGCCCGACTACACCTATTGTTGTTCTTACGGCTAATGCTGTAGAGGGTGTAAAGGGTGAGTATCTGGCAGAAGGATTTAGTGCATACATGACAAAGCCTGTTGAAATGGACAAGTTGAAGTCTGTTTTGCAAAGGTTCCTGCCACATAAGGCTGTTCGCATTTCAATAGAAATAGTGGATGAACGCCGATAAAAAAGCCGCTCACTGGCTAATTGAAGTGCACTTCAATAAAATGCTCAGTGAACGGCTCTTTTTTTTCTATACAAAAATTTATTTACTTTTCTTTGTGGCGTTTATCAAGCTCGTTGTAAACATCCTGCCAGGTAACGCCTTCTTTGTACATGAGTACACTTATAAAATACAGAACATCGGCAGCTTCCCAGATTACATCTTCTTTTGATTCTGCTTCAGTAAGTTCTTCGGCTTCTTCCATGACCTTTTCGCGTACACGCTTGTCATTCAATGTTGCGGTGTAGCTGCCAGGCTTTGGGTTTGCAAAGCGGTCTTTTATTGTAGCGTACAATCGCTCCATAGAACTTTTTTCGTCAGGATCGCTTCCAAAGCATGTCCAGCTTCCTGTGTGACATGTTCCGCCGTTTGGAATTACTGTTGCAAGAACTGTGTCTCTGTCGCAGTCGGCACGTACTTTTACTAGCTCTAAGAAATGACCGCTGGTTTCGCCCTTTGTCCATAGCGTGTTGCGTGTGCGGCTGTGGAAGGTGAGTTTACCAGTTTCAAAAGTCTTGGCAAAAGCTTCTTTTGTGGCATAGCCCATCATTAAAACTTCACCAGCTGGGCTTTGTGCTATTACAGGCATCATGCCGTCAGTTTTTTTCCAGTCAAGACATTCAATAAAACTTTCGTTAAGCTTTACGACACCAGTGTATAATGCCATGCCAAGCTGTACGTCACAGCCCATGCTTTCAAGCTCGCAGATTTCCTTTTGAGAACTTACACCGCCTGCTGCAACAACACGGCACTTAACGGCATTGCGAAGTTCCCGCACCATGTCCATGTTTGTGCCCTGCATGCATCCTTCTTTTTCAACGCATGTAAAAAGAAGTTCACTGGCATATTTTTCAGCTTCTTTTGCTCCGTCAATCATGGAGATGTTGGCGGTTTCTGCCCATCCCTTTACGGCAATCTTTCCGTTGATTGCATCTACAGAAATGATGACACGCTGTTTGCCAATAGCATTGCACAGTTCTTCAAGGAAGGCTGTGTTAAGGATTGGATCTCCATCTTTTCTTTCTGTATTCCAGGCTGCAGAACCGATTATTACTTTTTCTGCACCGAGAGAAATTAATTCTCTTGCTTTTTTTACTGTGCGTATGCCACCGCCAACGCGGATGTTGCCTTTACGTAGAAGTGACTTTAAAAGCTCTGTATTTTTTGTATTTCCTTTTTCATCGGTATTGCGCATTGCTGCGTCAAGATCAATGACGGCTACTTCTCCATATCTGTTGAATTCTGCAATAAGATTGTCTGCATCGTCGCGCTGGAGGACTAAATCTTTTCCGTTTTTTAGCTGGACTACGTGTCCGTCCTTTAAGTCTATAGAAGCTATTACCATGCCATTCAGTTTACCAAAAAAGCCATTACCGTGCAACAGTCTGCCTTGTGCAAACTCTATCCGCCAGATTTTTATTGTGTGTAATTGTCAGAATGCCAATATTATTCTGCTTTGCATAATCTAGAATTACTTGCCATATCTGAGCCTGAGTAATCACATCTAGCATGGTACTAATTTCATCTGCAATAATAAATTTAGTTTCCTTGCGCAATGCCCTGTATACATTAAACCTTTGATTTTCTCCGCCAGAAAGTTCCTGTGGGAATCGGTCTAGAAAAATGTCCTTTATGCCAAGTTCTGTACAAAGCTCTTTGTCTACTTCTCCAACT
>CACXDK010000299.1 GCA_902766345.1 uncultured Spirochaetaceae bacterium
AGGGCTGGAATGACAAAACTAAAAACTATTGGCAAAAGCACAAAGAAATTTCTTAATTCTGCCCTTTCGGAAATAAAAAATGTTGAAAATACTAAAAGCCCTGTTGCCAAAAGAAACAAGCAAATAACAAAATAGGGTATAGGACTGGTAAAATAGGAATAAAGTTCTCTTTTAAGAATGACAGTCCACGCTCTTTTAGTTTTCATTTTCTGCACCTCCTGTTGTCAATGTCCTGAACACATCTTCAAGACTGTTTTTGTGAACATTCATTTCAAAAAGATCCCAATCATTATTTACAACAAGACGGGCAAGAGCTGGACGAACAGCTTCTTCATGGTCTGTGTGTACATAAGCATAGATTTTTTTGCCTTCCTGTCTTACAGTGCAGGAAATAACGTCTTTTTCTGCAGAAAGGGCAGATTCCACCGCTTTTTCATCAGCATTTCCAATGACAAACTGAATTTCCTCAGAAGAATCGTGCTGAGTCCTAAGTTCTTCGGTTGGGCTGTCTGCAACTTTCTTTCCTTTAGATATGATGATTACACGGTTACATAGCATTTCCACTTCGCTCAAAATATGGGTAGAAATTATTACAGTGCGTGTTTCACCTATTTTCTTTATGAGGGAACGGACTTCCGAAACCTGATTAGGGTCCAATCCGCTTGTAGGTTCATCAAGAATAAGGATTTCAGGGTCTCCCATGAGGGCATGTGCAAGGCCAACCCTCTGTCTGTTTCCTCTTGAAAGGTCACCAATGTTTTTATGCATTACTTCTTTTAATCCGCAGACTTCTGCAAGTTCAGGAACTTTTACACTGGCATCTACGCCTTCTATGTCTGCAACATATTTTAAATAATCTGCAACAATCATATCGCTATATAGCGGTGCAGATTCAGGCATATAGCCTATTTTCCGTTTTGTTTCTACTTCATGAGTAAAAACATTCATACCATCAATCTTTATTAAACCTTCCGACGGTTCAAGATATCCTGTAATCATGCGCATTGTAGTTGTTTTCCCTGCACCATTTGGTCCAAGGAGTCCGACAATTTCTCCAGTCTGTATTGAAAAACTGATGTCGTCTACTGCGCGAAATGTCCCGAATCTACGGGAAACGTGCTCAACTTCTATCATACTTCAACCTCTTGAAATTACTTTTAGTATAATAAAACATGTTTACAACAGCAAGTTACTATAAAATTATGTTAGACGGTAAGGCTTTCAACGTTAATTGACTATTTTCCTTATATCTCATATTATAATTTGATATGGGCAAAGGAAATTTTTTTCAAGACATATTGACATCGATATTTAACAGCAGCAACTCAGAAGTCCTAAAAAAAAGGATGCTAAAAAAGGCTGCCAAAGATTTATCAAAGTCCAAATATCATTTTTATAAATACGGTTCTCACGAAGTTGATATATCTTTTGCAAAGTTCTTCTATGAAATTTACAAAGCAATTTCGCCTGCACAGCTCATGTTTGCAAATGCGAATCAAAGTTCTTTCAAGCATATTGTAATAAATCAGTCTTTATCAGATGAACAGAAGACTTTGATTGATGCACTTTCAGAAGAAACTTTACGTCAGGAAGCCCGTACAGCTCCTCTTCCAGAAATGGCAAAAAGAGTAAATGCCATGCTGGAAAAGTTCAATTCAGAGCTAACCCGTGACAAAATCACAAGAATTGACAATTTATATACGAAATTCATGCTTTTTAAGAATTTCTGTCAGTATGACTTCTTTTTCCTGCTTAAAAAATTTGACAGCTCCCTTAAAGAGCGCAATTTTTCTTCAACACCACGTTTCCAGCAAATTGGCGGTTCTTATGTAGTAGAAGACATTAAGAACTTTACTTCTGTTGCCTGGACAATTCCGCTTGATACAGACTGGGAAGATGTTTTCAAACTGCTAAAATCGCTGAAGGGTGTAGAACCAATTCCTCTTAACACTTGGAAAAAAATATTAACAAGGCTCAAGAGTGTACGCGAATACAATATCTTTGAGCTTATGATACAGCTCATCACAGAAGATCCTGGATATCGCGAAGCTTACAAAATGGAAGAAAACCATATAATGGATGAATTCATTTTGGAAATTCGCAAAAGTGCAGAATCTACACTGGAACAGCTTGAGTCAGAACAGCGTGCTGGCAAAGTAGACAGCCTTTTGTCTGAGATTTTCGATTCTCCTGTTGAGCCTTTGCACTATTATAATGAAGATACAAGTTCAGTTTATGAAAACAAAAATCTGCTAGGTTTGATTTATGCTGAGCCTTTGAGTTATTTAAAGACTTTCCTGCTTGATTTTGTAAAAAAAGATGTACGTGCATTGTCCGACATTCTTCTTGTCCGTGCAGAATGGTCTTCTCAGCAGCTTGCAAATCCTATGAGCGAAGCATATCACCAGATGATAGAGTTTTCTAATGGAATTTCAGCTCTTGATGAAAAATTTGCAGACAACGGCGAATTCGGTGCTAAGATAAAGATGCTTTTGCCAAGAGTAGAACGTGACCGCGAAGGCAAGAATATTGCAGACATGGTTATTAACGATGCAAACAATGAAGCAGCACGGCTTCTTCTTGTTTCAAGGCAGAACTTTGTAGCTTATGCAAAAAATCTTAAGATGCTGCTTGAAGACTTTGTTAAACAGCCTCGCAGTGAACTTATAAGAAACTGGAAAGCCCTTGATACCTTTGCAGAAGGAAAACTAAAGCAGACTTGTATTGATGTATATAAAAAGTTGTTTTCATTTGTTTCCCTGCTCCAGAACTTTAACATTGAAATTTCAGACCTCAACTAATATATGGTAGAAATTCAGGAAGAACAGGAAAAAAAGGCACGCTGCCTTCTTATAGGTGCTCCTTCTAAAAAAAAAGGAGTCATAGAAGAACCTGATGAGCTCAAGGGGCTTGTTACCACTTTAGGCATGGAAGTTGCAGGAGTAATAGTCCTGCAACGCATTGAGCCAACTCCAGCTTATGGCATTGGAAAAGGCAAAACTCAGGAAATTGCAGACAAGGCAAAGGAAATTTTTGCTGACTGCATTATATTTGACTGGGAAATTGACCCTACAAAACAGCGTAACTGGGAAAAACTCACAGACATTCCTGTATTTGACCGCAACGAAGTAATTATCCGCATATTCGCACAGAGGGCACAGACAAAAGAAGCCGTTTTGCAGGTAGATTTAGCACGGCTTACTTATTCTTTACCAAGACTGAGCCACACTTACGGCGACCTTGCCCGACAGCGAGGAGGCTCTTACGGAGCAAAAGGAAGCGGTGAAACTCAACTGGAACTTGACCGCCGTCAGATTGAAGATAAAATTATACAAATAAAGAAAGAACTTAATCAGATTATCATAAACAGACAGGTGCAGAGAAAACAGCGGGAAAGGACGGCAACCCCTTCATGTGCCCTTGTTGGATACACTAATGCAGGAAAATCAAGCCTGCTAAATGCCCTGACTGGTGCTGACGTATTTGTAGAAGACAAACTTTTTGCAACGCTTGACCCTACAACCAGAAAACTGGCTTTAGCAGAAGGTTCTTTTATTCTGCTTACAGATACCGTAGGCTTTATTTCAAACCTGCCACACACTCTTATTGATGCATTCAAGTCTACACTTGAAGAAACAACTTTTGCAGACCTGCTTTTAATCACTGTAGATGCAAGCGATCCTCACTGTAAAGAACAATACAATCAGGTTCTTTCCGTTCTTGAAGAAATTAAGGCAGACCGCATTCCACGTCTTGTTGTACTGAACAAGTGCGATGTTCTTACAGGAAATGAGGTTGCAATATCTGAACTGGATGCTGTTTTTCCAGATGCAATAAAAGTAAGTGCAAAGACTAAAGACGGTTTTGAAAACCTGCTTGCACACATTACAGAAGTGCTTTTAGGCACACAGGCTCAGTTTAGAATTCCTATGGAACAGAACAGTCTTGTAGAGCTTGCCAGAAAGAACGGAACAATACTTCAAGAAGACTGGCAAGAAGACTGCATCCTGCTTAACGCACGCATTCCAGGAACAATAGACCAGAACGGAAACGCAACAACAAGAACACTTGCAATGCTCATGAAATATCTGATACAGTAGAATCAATGTATAGTTCACGATATAACCCGAAATCACTTTTTGTAAAACATCACAAGCATGTATCAACAGAATATGTGCTGACAATAATACTCATTGGCTTGATAGTCTTTATTGCAGCAGGAACTTTATATGCATTTGCCGTAAAAAAGAGCGGCATTGGACATCAGTACCGAAAAGCAGACCCAACACCAAAACAGGTTATAAATTCAAGCATAAAGGCAAACAGCAGGGTTAATGCTTTTAACGAACTGGGGCAAATTCGTACCATTACAAAAAGCCCAGATGATGAACATACAGGAACTCTTGTAGTTGTTACGCCGTGGTTTTCTTACAATGCAAACGACACAATACTTCTGGAAGAACTTTCTCAGAAAGCACAGCAGGAAAAAGCCATTATCATAAACTATTTCGGACAGAATACAAAAGCCGAGCTTCTGCAAAAAGGCGAAGACGCTGTAAAAGAGGAAATTAAAAACACCCTGAACGAACAGCTTGTTCTTGGCAAAATTCAAAAGGTTTTCTTTAAAGAATACATTTTCTTTGAATGAAAACTCATATTTCTGAAACTTTTTTACAAACGCACTGTCAAATAATGCAGAGGTTATAATGACATCATCAACTCTTACACCAGCGGCACAGATTATTATTTCGCTCATTCCGCTGTCTGGAATTATATTTACAACGGTACTCATCTTTTTTGCATTGCTTTGGCATCATCACGAAATAAAGATGCTCATTCTAAAAGGATTGTACACACCTAAAAAATTTAATCTGAAAGCATTTTCGCTGCTTTCTGGATTATGTCTTATTGGAACAGGCCTTGTACTGACGGTTCTGTTTGCGCTCCTTACAGGCATGTCCTGGGCATTGCTGAGCGGACTTCTTCCACTTGCCATTGGTATTGCACTCACACTGTTTTCGTTCATCAATAAAGACTAAAAATGAAAAGCACGGTGCAGACCATAACCCGAAGCATCGAAGACTTTATTTCTCAAAAAAAAGATAATTTTCTTGTACAAAAAACATTAGAAGGCAAAAAAGAAGCCTTTGCAGAGCTTATGACACTGCACCAGCGGCGTGTGGAAATTATGGGCTACAGCTTTTTTCACAACAAGGCTGATGTTGACGATTTTGTGCAGGATGTATTCATCAAGGTATTCAACAATTTGTCTTCATTCCGACACGAAAGTAAATTTTCTACCTGGCTCACTAGAATTGCATACACAACAGCGGTCAATACAAAAAAACGCACCCGTGAAAATGAAGACATTTCAGACGAGAGCCAGATTGAAAGTGCATATCTTTCGCCAGAAGAACAGGAAATAAAAAGAATTACGGCAAAGGCTGTAAAACAGGCAATGGAAAATTTGCCCCAGCAGTATTACAGCTGCCTTAATCTCTATTTTTTTCAAGACATGTCATATAACGAAATTGCTGAAATTACAGACATTCCAGTAAACACCATAAAATCGCATATTTTCCGTGCAAAGAAAATCTTGCAGCAAAAACTAAAAGAGTTTACAGACTCATGACAGGAGGTTGCTATGAAACACAATTGTGCTTATTACATGGATCAGTATCTATCTCTAGATAAAGGGGAGCATCTTTCACTTGAACTCACTTTTCACCTTCTGATATGTCCTAAATGCAGGACAGAAGTGCGGACTCTTCTGAAAGCTGAAAAACTTTTGAAAAAGCCTCTGAAAATTCCAGTCCCTATTGAAAATGACACCATTACAACCGTCATGAAGGAAATTGACCCAAGTTATAATCCTCAGGAACACAAGGTTTCGTTCAGACAGTGGATTATAACAGGGCTATTCATGCTTTTATGTGTTACAGTTTTAAGCATCTTTGCCATTCCTGTTACGGAAATGATAGCACTTCTTTCTTATGGAATGTTTGCCCTTATGATAGTTGGTTATTGTGTTGCATTTATTGGTTCAAATCTTGATTTTTTTATAAAAAAAATAGAAACTGCTAAGATAAAATAACCGACAAATAAAGTATGCCGTCAAAGACGAATAGCTACGCAAAACCTGATTTTTGGTCACAAAAAGCTTTTAAAGAAGGTTATCCTGCACGAAGTGTATACAAATTGCAGGAAATAGATCAGAAATTCGGAATGCTTAAAAAGAATTATACCGTTCTCGATCTTGGTTCTGCCCCTGGAAGCTGGACAACGTGGCTAATCCGTAATCTTGAAGGCACAGGAAAAGTTGTTTCTGTTGATTTAAATCCACTTTCAAAATCTGTTAAAGGAGAAAACCTAGTCTTTTTTCAGGGAGACCTTTTAAGCGAGGAAATTCGCAAAAGCATTACAGACGAAGGTCCTTACGATTTGGTTGTATGCGATGCAGCTCCTCTTACAACGGGAAACAGAACTGTGGATACAGCCCGCTCTCATTCATTAGTACAAATGGCAATCTGGTATGCAGAAAAAATGCTAAAGACAGGCGGGAACTTTTGTGTTAAAATATTCCAGAATGGTGATCAGCAGAAAGACTTGCAGAAAATGCGAAGTATTTTTACAACGGCAAAGGGGTTCAAACCTGAAGCATGCCGTACTACATCTTTCGAAACTTACTTAATCGGATTGAACAAAAAATAACAGAGGGTATTGAAAAATGGATGAAATCGCTTTTTTTGCAGAATCTTGTTACACAAGAAAGAACAGAATGAAGGAATATCTAAAAGTAGGACTGTTCTTTTCACTATTTGTTGTATGTGCAGCGGGGTTTGTTGTTGCAACAACACTCGGAGTAATCCATTATAACAATACCAAAGGTCAGGGAGGACTAGAAACACCAGGTCTCCCAGAACTTATGACTACAAATCTTGAAACTGGTGATGTAATCAACATTCAGAGCGAAGAAATCATTCCTGACGACACAGAAGACAAACCTCTGTGGTATTTTTCATATTGCATTAAAGACGGTGACATGATAAGCAAGATTGCTGAAAATTTTAACATCACTCAAGATACTGTCATCAGCATGAACAACATAAAAGAATCTCGCCTTATTCAGCCAGGTCAGTATTTAAAAATTCCTTCTATGCCTGGAATTCTATACACAACAAAAGATACAGGTGAAACAATTAACGGAATTGCAGAAAAATACAAGGTTGATGCACAGAAGTGTGCACTTGCAAACAATATTCTTCAAGACGAAGCAATTGCTTCTGGACGCACAATATTTGTTCCAGATGCAAAGCTTGACTGGGCAACAGTTCAGGAAATTAACGGAGACTTGTTCCATAATCCGCTTCATTCCTGGTACTACATTTCTTCACGTTACGGCTGGAGAACAAGTCCATTTGATTCTGCAAGAAGAACATTCCATGGAGGACTTGACATGGCTTGTTCACAGGGAACTCCTATTTATGCAGCTCTTTCAGGAAGCGTCATAGAAGTAGGCTACAATAATACTTATGGAAATTACGTTATCATAAAACATGGCAAAACCGGATATAAAACACTGTACGGACACATGAGTTCTGTAGATGTAAAGCAGGGCATTTCCGTTACAACATCAACACGTATTGGAAGAGTGGGTAGTACTGGAATGAGTACAGGGCCGCACTTGCACTTTACTGTATATAAAAACGGGCGCAGTATTAACCCAATGGGTGTACTGAATTAATGAATATAAACTGAGGATTTAAACCTCTTTTTATTAAATGCCGGATGTAAATCTAAATATTAGGTTTACAATTTCAATTTTACCATATATAATTATTAATTATGGCGGATTTGCTTACAGACTCACAATTTATCGAGTATAAAGATTTAATTTATAAGGCTAGCGGCATTACCTTTTCCGATACAAACCGTTCTATTTTGGACAGCCGTTTAAAAGAACGTCTTCGGGAAAAGCAAATTGCAGATGTAGAAGAATACTACAAGAAAATTACTTCCGATCAGGAAGAGATGAAACTCTTTCTGGACAGCATTACAACAAACCTAACTAGATTCTTCCGCAACCAGCCGCACTTTGATACTCTTATTAATTATGTAATTCCTCATATTATTGAAAACAAAAAGAAAACCGGCAACACAAAAATCAAAATTTGGAGTGCAGGTTGTTCTACAGGGGAAGAACCATACACAATTGCGATGCTCTTAAAAGATAAACTTCCCGCTCCATACACCTTTGAAATTAAAGCTTCCGACATTTCCTTAAAGTCTCTGCTTGTTGGAAAACAGGGATTTTATCACAATAATAAAATAACAGGTATTCCAGAAGAGTATCTGGAACGTTTCTTTACGAAATCTTCTGACGGATATCAAGTAAAACCAGAACTGATGTCTACAATTCGTTTTGACTATCATAACCTTGCATACGATAGCGGTGTACGTGATCTTGATATTGTATTCTGTCGAAACGTTCTGATTTACTTTGATGAAGCAGCCCAGAAAAATACAATAGATAAATTCTGGACTTCGATGGCAAAGCACTCATATCTTTTTATTGGTCACTCGGAAAGTCTTTTCGGAATGGATACAAAGTTTAAATTCCTAAAGACAGATTGGGCCTGTATTTACGAAAAAGACGATAACTAATAAATTCACAGCTAACTAGCTTTGCAAACATAGAGGGGATAAAAATGGATGATATTCAGGTTCTCGTTTGTGATGATTCAGCCTTAATGAGAAACTTAATTTCTCGTATTATCGAAGGCACTGAAGGTCTTAAAGTTGCAGGAACAGCCATGAATGGAAA